>JAEYTU010000504.1 GCA_023433825.1 Planctomycetota bacterium | reverse complement strand
CTGCAGAAGTTCGCCGTCGACGCTCCGAAGGGTGAGGCACTGACGCTGGTCGGAGGGAACGGGATCGTCGTCGCGCGCACCGGCGACCCGCGGGCGATCGGCCGCCCGCTGTCGGACGTCGATCCCGACCTCGACCGCCTGTGTGAGCCGGTGCGCAGCGGCGCCGCCGACAGCGCGACGATCGGCAATCGAGTGATCGGCGCGCGGACGTTCGAAGTCTGCAACACGGAGACCGAGTGGATCACGTTCGACGAGAAGGACCACGACCTCGTCATGGCGGAGAGCCGCGCCGGTCTGCAGCAGAGCGTGCTCGTCGCCGTCGTCTCGATCCTCGCCGGCATCGGCGTGATCGTCTTCGTGACGCGTCGCCTGCTCCGTCCGCTGCACGGCGTCGCCGAACGGATCCGCGACATCGCCGAGGGCGAAGCCGATCTGACTAAGCGTCTCGACGTCGTCGGCAACGACGAGATCGCCGCGACCGGACGCCACCTGAACCGCTTCCTCGACCGCCTCCAGCAGATCGTGCGCGACCTCGGTCAGCGCAGCGCCGGACTCGCGCAGGCGTCGACGACGATGCAGCAGACGTCGCACGATCTGTCCGAGAACGCCGAGCACACGCGACGGCAGACCAGCCAGGTCGCCGCGGCCGCCGAGGAGATGGCCGTCAACCTGCAGGACATCAGCTCGACGAGCCAGGAGGTCTCGGGATCGGTGCGGACGATCGCCGCCGCCGTCGAGGAGCTGACGTCGAGCATCGCCGAGGTCGCGCACAACGCGAGTTCGTCGGCCGAAGTCACGCGCCGCGTCAGCGAGTTGACCGTCGAGGGCACCGGCAAGATGGAGCACCTCGCGCAAGCCGCCGTCCAGATCGGCCGCGTCATCGAGACGATCCAGGACATCGCCGAGCAGACGAACTTGCTGGCGCTGAACGCGACGATCGAAGCCGCGCGCGCCGGCGAGGCCGGCAAGGGCTTCTCGGTCGTCGCCAACGAGGTCAAGGACCTCGCGCGCCAGACCGCCGAGGCGACCGAGGACATCCGCGTTCGCATCGAAGGGATCCAGACGTCGACGAACGCGGCTGTCGCGTCGATCGACGCCGTGCGCCAGACGATCGGTCAGGTCGACGCCGCGTCGCGTTCGATCGCGACGGCCGTGGCGCAGCAGCGCACGGCGACCGGCGAGATCGCGGCCAGCCTGACGACGACGGCGCGTTCGGTCGAGACCGTCGTCCGCGGCGTCGAGGACATGGCGCAGGCCGGTTCCGAGATCACGCAGAATGTCGCACTGCTCGACGCCGCGACGAAGTCGACCGCCGACGCCGCGACGACGTCGCGCGAGACGGCGACGACGGTCGACGGCCTCGCCGAAGGTCTCGCCAGCGTCCTCGCGCAGTTCCGCGCGTGATCGACGTCACGCGCCGAGTTCGGCCGCGAGCGTCGGCGACGGCATCGCGGCCGTCACGAACCACAGGATGAAGCGCACGTCGACGCAGATGTTGCGCGACCGTTCCGGCGACCAGCCGTAGTCGCCGGCGACGGCTTCGAACACGCGATCGAAGTTCAACCCGACGAGGCGCCCGCGTCCGTCGATGACCGGCGAGCCCGAGTTGCCACCGGTCGTGTCGCCGTCCATCAGGAAGCAGACCGGCACGTCGCCGATCGACTTGTCGAAGTAGCGGCTCTCGGCGCGCTTGCCGACGGCGCCGAGGAACGCGTCGGGCAGCGCGAACGGCTCCTCGCCGGTCGCCTTCGCCAGCGCGCCGGCGATCGTCGTCCGCGGCAGGTTCAGGACGCCGTCGCGCGGCGAGTAGCCCTTCACGCTCGCGATCGCGACGCGGAGCGTGCTGTTCGCATCGGGATAGAACGACGTTCCGCGCCACTTCTGCTGTGCCTCGATCCAGCGCGGGCCGATCACGAGTCGCTGACCGGCCGCCGTCCGTTGCCGGATCGTCATCTCGGCCCGCTCCTTCGCGAGGCCGCGCGCCAACACGAGCAGCGGATCGTCGCCGGTCAGGACCGCGCTGCGGCCGCCGTCGATCAGCTTGTTGCGGCCGCTCGCCGTCATCAGCGGCGACGCGCCGAAGACCGCGTCGATTGCCTCCGCCGAACTCTTGCCGTCGGGCAGCAGCACTTCGACGCCGTGCGGACGTTCGCCCTCGCCACCGGCACGCAGCGCGTCGACGAGGATCGTCAGGATCGGCTTCTCGACCAGTTCGAAGTCGGCGGTCAGCGTCGCGGACCCGATCAGGCGACGCCCCTGCGGCGTGATCGCGAGGCCGTTGCCCTCGTGGCCGGCCGCCTCGGCCGCCATCGCCGCGCTCGCGATGTCGACGAGGACACGCAGCAGCGTCGTCTGGCCGTACAGCTCCGAGAGCATCAGGTCGCGCGCCTCGGTCTCCCGCGCGCGCGCGTCGAGGGCGCGCAACTCGGCGAGCACGTCGCCGTACTGCTTCCGCCGCTCCGGATCCTGTTCGACCCAGGTCGTGAATGCGTCTTCCTCGCGCAGCTTCCGCGCGTGGACGGCCGTCTCGGTCAGACCCTTCACCTGACCGCGCGCGGCCTTCTCGACGTTCGCGAGTCGCTTGATCCGCGGTGCGAGGGCGAGCGCCTTCTCGGGGCTCGTGTTCGACGCATCGCCGAGGACGCGCAGGATCTGCTCGTAGAGCCGCTGCCGCGTCGGCCAGAAGAACAGTTGTCGCGCCAGCACGGCGTCCGAGGACAGGTAGCGCTCGGTGCGGCCCGGATACCCCATGACGACGACGAGGTCGCCTTCGACGACGCCGTCGGTCGACAGCTTCAGGAAGTGCTCGGGCCGGAACGGGACGTTGTCCTTCGAATGCCGGCGCGGCGAGCCGTCCGGCGCCGCGTACGCGCGGAAGAACGCGAAGTCGCCGGTGTGGCGCGGCCATTCCCAGTTGTCGACGTCGCCGCCGTACTCGCCGATCGAGCGCGGCGGCGAGTAGACGAGGCGCACGTCGGTCAGCTGCGTGCGGTGATAGAGGTGGTACTCACGCCCTTCGAGGAACGACGCGACGCTGCAGACCGTGTTCGGCTGCTTCTGCCCTTCGGCGACGAGCCGCGCGATCTCGGCCTGCACGAGGTCGTGCCGTTCGAGGTCGTTCGTCGCCTTCGCGGCCTGTGCATGGATCTGCGCCGTCACGTCGTCGATCCGGCGGACGACGGCGACCGTCATTCCGGGCGCCGGGATCTCCTGTTCGCGCGATGCGGCGACGAACCCGTCGCGCAGGTAGTTGTCCGACGTCGTGCTGACGCGGCCGATCGCGTCGAAGCCGCAGTGGTGGTTCGTCAGCACGAGTCCGTCGGCCGAGACGAACGACGCCGAGCACCCGTTGATCTGCACGGCCGCCGACAACACGCCGCCGCGCTCGGGGTGCCAGAACTCGTCCTTCGTCAACTGCATGCCGCGCGCCTTCAGCTTGTCCCAGTCCATCTCGCGCACTTGCTGCGGGAGCCATTGCCCTTCGTCGGGACGGGACGCGAGGAGGAGAACCGCGAGCGGTGCGAGCAGGATGCGTACGTTCATCGTGTGGGATCGATCGATGCCGGGCGTCGAAGGGGGCGGGGCGTTATAGCGCGACCGACGGCTATGCTCCCGCGGGATGAGGCTCGTTACGCGCGAAGCGTGGCTGTTGTTGGCGGCGGTTCA
>JAEYTU010000492.1 GCA_023433825.1 Planctomycetota bacterium | reverse complement strand
GTCGAGTACCACGTGCCGCCGCGGCAGCCGGCGAGCCTCGTCGCCGACGTCGGTCGGGTCGCGCTCGCGGCGTATCGCGCGCTCGGCTGCCGCGACGTCGCGCGCGTCGATCTGCGCGTCGATCGTGACGGCGCGCCGCGGTTCCTAGAGGTCAATCCGTTGCCGGGGTTGAACCCGGTGACCGGCGACATCGTGATCTTGTCGACGCGTTCGGGGCTGCCGTTCGACGCGTTGATCCGCGAGATCGTCGACCACGCCATCGCGCGCCGAGGTCTCTGAATCGGTGGCCGCCGCAAAGTCCAAGCGCAAACCGAAGGCGGAGGCGGCCGCCGCTTTGGCGAAAGCCGTGAACGCGACACCGCGCCCGCGCGTCGTCGTGCTGCACGGTGTCGACGTCGATCTCGCGCACGGTCGTCCGGCGGATGCGCTGGCCGTGCAAGCCGGGTTGACGGCGGCCCAGTCGATCCACGACGCGTGCGCGCGGTGCGGGTTCGACGTTTCGATGCTGCCGGCGGCCGATCCACTGGTCGTCCTCGGCGCGCTGCGCGAGACGGCGCCCGATGCGGTGTTCCAACTCGTCGAGAGCGTTCTGGGTGAAGCGCGGAACGAAGCCGCGATCGCCGGACTGCTCGAACTCGCTGGGCTGCGCTACACGGGATCGCAACCGGCCGCGCTGACGTTGGCGCTCGACAAGTGGCGCACGAAGGCGGTGCTTCGCGCGCACGGGATCCCGACGCCGATGGCGATCCTGCTCGAACGTGGCGACGAGCCGCTGGCCGGGTTGCGGATGCCGGTCATCGTCAAACCGGTCCGCGAGGACGCGAGCCACGGCATCGACGCCGGCAGCGTGACGAGCGACCCGGAGACGGCGCGTCGTCGTGCGCGCGAGTTGATCTCGCAATACCGGCAACCGGCGTTGATCGAGGAGTTCGTGCAGGGACGTGAATTCAACGTCGCGATCCTCGACGGCATCCCGAGCGGCGATCCGGACGAACCGGCTGACTTGCAGGTGCTGCCGCTGGCGGAGATCGACTTCGCAGCGCTGCCGCAGGGTCGGCCGCACGTCGTGACGTTCGCTGCGAAGTGGGACGAGTCGAGCCCGGACTGGCGCGGCACGCCGGTCATCGCGGCGCGGCCGATGTCCGCGTCGACCGAGCAAGCGATCTACGACATCGCCAAGCGTGCCTACCGCGCGATCGGACTGCGCAGCTATGGGCGCATCGACCTCCGGCTGGCCGGCGATCGCGGACCGTTCGTCCTCGAAGTGAACCCCAATCCCGATCTGTCGCCCGACGCCGGCTTCGCCCGCGCGGCCGAACGCGCAGGACTCAGCCATGACGCTCTCGTCGAACGCATCCTCCGGGTCGCCCTCGGTCCGTCTCCGGCCGCTGACCGGAGCTGATCGCGAGCCGTTGGCGGCGATCCTGCGCGAGACGGCGGCGTTCACCGACGCCGAGATCGACGTCGCGCTCGAACTGATCGACGAAGGCGAGCAGCCGGTCGCCGACGGGTATCGCTTCGTCGTCGCCGAGAGCGACGGTGCCGTCGTCGGCTACGCGTGCTTCGGGCTCGCGCCGCTGACCGATGGCGTGTTCGACCTGTACTGGATCGCGGTCGATCCGCGCCGGCAGGGCGCGGGGATCGGTCGGCGGTTGCTGCGCGAGGTCGAGCGGCGCGCGCGCGGTGCGCGTGGGCGCTGGGTGCTGATCGAGACGGCGTCGAAGCCTTCGTATGCGGCGACGCGGGCGTTCTACGAACGTGCGGGATACGGCGAGGTCGCGCGCATTCGCGACTTCTATGCGGCCGGCGACGACAAGGTCGTCTATGGCCGGCGCGTCGATCGCGAGTCGACGATGGATGCATGACATGACGAACCACGACGACGGCGCGGCGACGCAGATCGACGGACTCGACTCGGCGCATTTCGACTGCGTGTTCCCGGTCTGCGGCGGCATCTGCTGCAAGCAAGGTCGCCCGCCGCTCGAGCGCGCCGAGCGCGAGCGGATCGAGCAGAACCTCGCGAAGGTGCTGCCGCGGCTACGGCCCGAGGCGCGGCGTCGCGTCGAGCGCGACGGGTTCGTCACGAACCGCATCAAGGAAGGCCTGCAGTCGCTGGCCGTCGTCGACGGGTGGTGCGTGTTCCACGCCGAAGGTGGTTGCACGCTGCACGCGCTCGGCGCCGACGAGGGCGACCGCTGGAAGTACAAGCCGTGGCGCTGCGTCGCGTTCCCGCTCGAGAAGCGGAAGGACGGCACGTGGTACGTCCGTCAGTGGGGGCTCGAAGGCGAGGCGTGGGACATCTTCTGCCTGAACCCGGAGGAGACGCAGAAGCGCGCGCGCCGTTCGCTGGCCGCCGAGATCGCATTCGCCCGCGAGCTGGACGCCGGTTCCGAGCGTTGGCGCTTCGAGTGAGACTTCGTCGGGGAAAGTGAAACGAAGGTGCCTGGCACCTTTGTTTCACTTTCTCCGGCGAAGTGAAACGTTGGTGCCAGGCACCTTCTTCTCACTTGTTGCCGTCGGCGTCGGGCGGCTTCGGCTTCTTCGGCGACGACTGCGGCTGCGTGACGTGCGGCGGCGGAACGATCGGCGGGGGCGTGGTCGGCGGCGTCGCACCCGAAGGCTTCTCGAAGTCCGTCCGCAGCTTGCCGAAGTAGTCCGGCATCTCGACGCCACCGACGTCACGCATCATGTGCATGACCGGCGGCAACGCGCCCGCGAGGCTCCGTAGGAAGTTCGCCGTCGTCGACCCGCCGCCGCTGCCCGGCGTGCCGTTCGCGCCACCCCCGCCCCCGCCGCTGCCGCCGTCCCACACGACGACCTTGTCGAACTTGATGTTCGAGATCGCAGTCGCCGCGGTCTCCGCCAGCTTGTCGAGGTGCTCGAGCATCAGCATCTGGAACGCCGACTGCGACCCACCGCACGCGTCGATGATCGCCTTCAACCCGAGCCCCTTCTTGCTCAGCATCTCGAACTCGCCGCGCGCCTCGGCGTCGAGCCGCGCGAAGATCGCCTTCGCCTCGCCCTCGGCTTCGATCCGTCGCCGTTCGGCATCCGCCTCGGCGTCGACGATGACCTGCGCCTTGACGGCCTTCGCGAGCGACTCCAACTCGGCGCGCTTCTCGGCCTCGACCTTCAGCGCCATCGCCTCGGCGGCGCGCGCCTCGGCGCGGTACTGCGCTTCCTTGACCGCGGCTTCGGCCTCGCGGTAGCGCGCCTCACCCTGCAGATACGCCTCGGCCTCGCGCACACGAAGGTCCGCCTTCGACTTCGCGATGTCGCCCTTCGACTGGTTCTCACCGCTGACGGCGATCGCCTCGGCCTCGGCGACCTTGATTCGCATCTGCCGTTCGGCCTCGCGCACCTGCACTTGCCGTTGGAACTCGGCCGCCTGCTCACCGACCTTCCGTTCGCGCTCCATGTCCGCGACTTGGATCGCACGATCGCGCTCGGTGCCCGTCGTTCCGATGTCGCGCGTTTTGCGCGCATTGGCGACTTCGATCTCGCGGAACTTCTCGGCCTCGGCGACACCGATCGCGCCTTTGCGCTCCTGCTCGGCGACGTCGATCTCGGCCTGCTTGATCGCCTCCATCGCGGCCTTGCGGCCGATGGCCTCGATGTATCCCGACTCGTCGGAGATGTCCTTGATGTTCACGTTGATCAGCACGAGGCCGATCTTTCGCAGCTCGGGTTCGAGCGACGACTGCACCTTCTCCAGGAACACGTCGCGATCGCGATTGATCTCCTGAATGCGCATCGACGCGATCACCTGTCGCAACTGGCCGAAGATGATGTCTTCCGCCTGTTTCATGATGTCGCGTGATTGCAGGCCGAGCAGACGAACGGCGGCATTCGTCATTCCCTCTTCGTCGGTGCCGATCGCGACCGTGAACACGCTCGGCACCGACACGCGAATGTTCTCCATCGAGAGCGCGCCCTGCAGCGGGATCTCGATCTGCATCGGGTCGAGCGACAGGTACTGATACGACTGGATC
>JAEYTU010000472.1 GCA_023433825.1 Planctomycetota bacterium | reverse complement strand
GTTGGGAGTCGATGCTCTCGACGTAGAGGCGAATCTGCAGACCGAGTGTGTGGACCGCGATTGCGGCGACTCCGGGAAGCGTGCCCTGGCGCAGGAAGCTGACGAACAGCATTGCCCAGACGACGTCGGGGACGGATCGGAACAGGATGGCAGTGCCGGAGGTCGCGAGCCGGAGAAACCGGTTGCCGAGCTGGGCCGCCACGCCACCGACACGGCATCCGAACCGTTGCGGATGGAGCTGGAACAATCGCGACCCGGTGAACGCCATCGGGATCGCAATCGCCGACGCCGCAAGCGTGCCGAGGAACGCCATCGACAGCGGGAGCGCGGCCGAAGCCCATGCCGCACCGAACACGCTGAAGTCGGGATTCAGCAGATCACCGAACAGTTGGCTGGTCGCCGCCGCGCGATCGGCGAACGTCAGGTGGCTGCCGATGCCGAGCGGAACGAAGAACGCCGCACCGACGTGCCAGAACGCCCACGCGACGAGTGTGGCCAGTCCGAGCGCGAGCCCGAGCCGCTGGCGGAGCTGACGCCGGGGCGACATCCACCCGCCGTCTCGCGTGCTGCCGTCGCCGCGCTCGGATCGCAACCGATCACGGATGAACTGGCTCACGAGATCGCTGCCGGCCGTCAGCACGAGCATGAAGGCGAGCAGCGTCAGCACCTTCGGGTACTCGCCGTAGCTGATGCGCAAGCTGATCTCGCTGCCGAGCCCGCCGACACCCACGATGCCGAGGATCGATGCGTTGCGCACCGAGCACTCCCAGCGCAGCAGCGTGAACGACAACAGTGCGGCGTTCGCGTGCGGCAGGATCCCGTATGCGAAGACCTGCAGTCGCGATGCACCCGACGCGCGCAGCGGATCCAGAGCGCGCTCGGGCACCGAGTCGATCAGCTCCGAGTACACGCGCGCGAGGATCCCGGACACGTTGAGTCCGAGCGCGACGACGCCGGCAAGTGGGGACAAGCCGAACATTGGGATCGCGAGGATCGCCCACGCGATGTCGGGCACGCCGCGGAGGATGTCCTGAACGATGCGCGCACATTCGGTCACGACGATCCGCAGCCGACGGCCACGACGTGCGTCGCCGACGACGACGCTGCGGCTCGACAACAGCCCGAGCGTCAATCCGCCGACGATCGCGAGCCCGGTTCCGAGGATCGCGATCGCGAGGGTCTCGAGCGTCAGTGCGAGGCAGCGCGCGAGGAACTCCGACGACATCTCCGGCGCGCCGAAGCTCGCGAGGAACGACGCGACACGGTGCAACGCGTCGGCGCGTTCGCTGCTACTGGTCAGCGCTGCGGTGTCGTAGCCGCCGGCCCACCACGCCAGCGCGATCGCGATCGCGAATGCGCAGAGCCACGGAAGCCGCGACTGCCAGATCCCGCTTCGCACGTCAGCTCGCGGCGGCCGTGTCTTTGCGGTCGAACAGCTCGGCGACGACCTTTGGCGTCACCGCCGACGGCGGCCCGTCGAGGAACCACTTGCCGTGCTTCATCGCGAGGACGCGATCGAACTTCGCCCCGATCAAATCCATGTCGTGCAAGCTGACGATCGCCGTGCGCCCGTGCGTGCGCGCCGTTCGGACGACGAGCTCGACGACCTCGGCGGCGAGCCGCGGATCCAAGTGCGTCGCCGGTTCGTCGGCGAGGATCAACTCAGCGTCCTGCACGAGAAGGCGCGCGATCGCGACGCGCTGGCGCTGCCCGCCGGAGAGCGCTTCGACCGGCGCGTAGATCCGATCGGCGAGATCGACCTCGGCCAATGCGCGTGCGACACGGTCGAGTTCGCGCGGGAACAACAGCGACCAGAGGCTCTTGCCGAGCGACCAAGCGCCGAGGCGGCCGATCAGCACGTTGTGAACGACGCGCAGTCCTGGGACCAGCGCGTCGTTCTGATACAGCAACCCGATGCGCCGCCGGTGGCGACGCAGCGCGCGCGGCGACAGCTTCGCGAACTCGGCACCGAGCACCTCGACGGTCCCGCGCGTCGGGACGAGGCTGCCGGCGAGGATCCGCAGCAGCGTCGTCTTGCCGGTTCCGGAAGGCCCGAGCAGAGCGATCGTCTGCCCGGCCTCGATCCGCAGATCGATTCCGTCGAGCACGGTGCGCTCGCCGAATCGTTGCGTCACACCGGCGAGTCGGACCGCGGGCGTCACTTCGCGTTGAGATCCATCTTCGCGAGCACGTCGGCGATGCCGTTCCACCACTTGGCCTCGGCGGCGACGAACTTCTTCGTGTTCTGCGCGGCGAGGAACTTTGCGTCCTCAGGCTTCGCCGGGTCGAGTGCGAGGAAGGCGTTCTTGATCTTCTCGGTCGTCCCAGCGCCGAGGCGCGTGTCGACGTCCTTCCGGATCGTCCACGAGTAGTCGACGTATTCCGGCGTCGTCCAGACGATCTTGACCTTGGCCGGGTCGATCTTGCCGTCGCGGACGAACTGGTCGTAGTCGAGGTAGTTCAACGCGCCGGCGTCGACGGCGCCGCTCTGCACATTCTCCGCCGTCGTCGAGTGCGCGCCGCTGTAGGCGACGCTCGCGAAGAACTCCTCGGGGACGATCTTCTGATCGGTCACGAGCATGTGTCGCGCCATCACGTGACCCGACGTGCTCGTCTTGGCGCCGAACGTGAATCGTTTGCCCTTCAAATCCTGGATCGAGTTCGCGTTCAGGTCCGCGCGCGCGATCACGTAGCTCTTGAACTTCAGGTCCTCCTCGCGGGTGACCAGCGGCATGACCTCGTCCTTGCCCTTGCCGTTCTGCATCGCCTGGACGGTCGTCACGCCGCCAAGGAATGCGAGGTCGGCTTGTCCGGAGAGCAGCGCGACGACGGCGGCCTGGTAGTGCTCGACCGGCCGGAACTCGACGTCGACGCCGAGTGCCTTCTTCAGCATGCCGGCCATGACGTCCTGACGTTCGCGCATCAGGTCAGGCTTGTTGTCCGGGATCGCCGTGATCCGCAGGACCTTGCCGGAGGCGGGCGGGGTCGACGGCGTGCCGTCGGTCTTCGGGGTGTCGGACTTGGAGCATCCGGCCAGCAGGGCCAAGCCGAGCGTCCAGACGGCGAGCGTGCGAATCTGCATCAGTGGTTCTCTCTGTGTCGAGGAAGGGCGGCGCAGCATAGCGACGGTGTTGCGGGAATCTCCCGAGCACGGCAGGTCGTGGTCGGCCACCGACCCGCGCCCGCGCCCGCGCCGCGGCCCGCCGGTTTTGGGTCCAGCGAGAGCGGTCGCGGAGGCGTCGCGGGGCGAGTCGGGGACGACGCACGGGTGCGACGCGCGGGGGGCGATGCGCGTCGTTCCCTTCGGCGTCGATGTCTCGGACGCGGGGCGAAAAAAAAGCCCGGAGGCGCACCACACACCTCCGGGCTCGATCCCTGCCACAGGCTTGTCGCCCGTCGCATGTCTTTCCACCGCGCCTACGTCAGCACGTTCCGTGCCAGGCTCGACGCGCTCGAAAAAGTTCGGGAGTCTCCGGACCGTCGCGTCAGGGGAAGGCCGACGCCGTTCGGCCAGATCTGTGGTTCGACAACGGATTCCCTCGCGCTCGAGGCTCAGGTGACGCCGGATCGAGTCGGTTCGACCACGACATTGGTACCAACGTCGAACGCACGATCGCGTCGGCGGGCCGACGGCGTTCCGACGCCAGTCCGACGCCGTCGAGCCGCGGGCGTTGGGATCCGACCCCGAACGTGCGGACACCGCAGAGTTGCGGATGCCACGGTGCGGGGTGACCCGCAGTCCACGGCGGCACGGGTCCGATCCGCGATGTTCTTCGCGGTTCGCTAGCTAGGATCCCGCGCCCTTCCCGCAGCGTCGCAGCCGTTCGCATCGAACGGCGGACTTCGGGATCACGAGGTGTCGACGTCGATGAATCCGTTCGCAGACCAGGGC
>JAEYTU010000457.1 GCA_023433825.1 Planctomycetota bacterium | reverse complement strand
CGCTGCGGCAGTCGCGCACTGTTCCGTCGCGCGAGTCAACCAAGCCGATTCGTTCCACGACGGCAGCGAGCCGCCCTTGATCGCCATCGCCGAGAAGTTCGTCTTCGACGTCGAGAGCGTGAACCGCTGCGCCTTCGCATCGAGGGTCAACGCCGGATACGGGACGACGGTCAGTGTCTCGCCGATGCGGCACGGGAACCAGACCGTGCTGGTGGCGACCACGATCGTGGCGAACGGCAAGACGGCGACGTTGCGCGACGCCGACGGCAAGCCGAAGTGGACGACGACGAGGGAGCGGTGACCGCGGCCTCATGCCATCGGAAGAATCCGTTCCCACGACGACGGCGGCACGGCTGTGCGCGGTAGGCTCCGCATCTTGCGCCGAGGTCTCGGCGCAGGAGAGTGCAGGTCCATGCGCGTCTTGCTGATCGACGCCAATGCCAGCCTGGCGAACGTGCTCAGGCTCAGCCTGCAGCAGAACGGCTACGTCGTCGACGTTGCGTCGACGGCAGCCGAGGGCGACGAGCTCGCCGTCGTCGAGTCGTACGACGTGATCGTCATGGACGTCATGCTTCCGGACCGCGACGGCGTTGCGTTGTGTCGCGATCTACGCCGTCAGAAGGTCGCGACCCCGATCCTGATGCTGACCGTTCTGTGCACGACGTCCGACAAGGTCGCGGGCCTCGACGCCGGCGCCGACGACTACATGACGAAGCCGTTCCAACTCGACGAGTTGCTCGCGCGGCTGCGGAGTCTGTTGCGTCGCGCGCAGTCGATCGAGGGCGCGGTGCTGCACGCCGGCAATCTCGAGATGCGTCTCCACGAACGAACGGTGACCCGCGACGGCGAGTTGCTGAAGCTCTCGACGAAGGAGTTCGCGCTGCTCGAGTTCATGATGCGCAACCCGCGACGGCTGCTGACGCGCGCTCTGATCAGCGAGAGCGTCTGGGACATGAACTACGAGGCACGCAGCAACGTCATCGACGTCTACGTGTCGAATCTCCGTCGCAAGATCGACAGTGGTGACGGTCCGAAACACATCGAGACCGTCATCGGCAGCGGGTACCGATTTCACGACGACCCTACCCTCGGACACGTAGATGCACTCGCCATCGGGAAACCGTGACCCCATGCCCGTGAACTTCTCTCGGATCCCGAGACTTCTACCGATTGCGGCAGCAGTGACAGCGGTCACTGCGATCGCGTCGTTCTGGACGGTCGGTTCCGGGATCGACTTGGCGTTCCACTTCGCATTGCTCGCCGGCATCTTCGTCCTCTGCGTGGCGACCTTCGAACTCGTGCGAGGACGCAACGACGCCGCGAACCTGGAGACCGAGCTCGATCGCCTTCGCGACAAGTTCGAGCAGATGCTGCAGATGCAGGCGCGCTTCGTCGGGAACATCGCGCACGAGATCAAGACGCCGCTCACGTCGGCCGTGTCGCATGCCGAACTGCTGATCCGCGGCCCGGACGACGCGGCCGAGATGCGCCGCCGTTCCGCCTACATCGTCAGCGACATCCTGCACCTCGCCGACCTGCTCGACGCCTACCTCCGCCTGACGCGACCGTTCGCCGTCGACGACGAGCGGATGCAGCATCAGACGCTGCGACTTTGCGATCACGTCCTCGACGCCGTGCGGCGAGCGCAGCCGATCGCGTCGGAGTCCGGCGTTCGCGTCGTCGTGACTCTCCCCGAGACCGAAGACGGCCACCGGGAACTGGACGTCGACGGGGATCCGCAACTGCTGACGGCGATGCTCGAGAATCTCGTGCGGAACTCCGTGCGCCATGCGCCCCGCGGCTCAGACGTCGAGGTCGTCGTGTCGGCCACGTCGGAGGAGGCCTCGATCTCGATGCGCGATCATGGGCCCGGCATTCGGGTCGCCGATCCGGAGACGATGTTCCAGTGGTACTTCCTGTCACCCGACAGGAACGCCAAGCCGTCCGGTGTCGGATTCGGACTCGCGATCGCCCGACGCATCGCGCTCCAGCACCGTGGGACGCTGAACGCCCGCAATCACGAAGGCGGTGGCTGCGAATTCACGGTCATGCTGCCGAGGCTGCGCGGCGACACCGCGATGCTCATCGCCCAATCGTCAAGGTGACGCCACCCGTGGCCGCGAACGACGTCGCGGTCACGACGAGCGACTGCAGGTGGACCGACGCGCCGAACGCGTCTGGCGTCGGCGCGACGAAGCGACCGTTCGCCGGCAGCGGGACGACGGCGTCGACGCTGCAGTGGAGCGCACAGCCCGGGAATCCCAACGCACCGAGATCGAACGGCAGCGCGACGCCGCCGTAGCTCGTGCGTGACGCGCCGACGACGAGGAACGTCGAACCCTGCGCCGGCAGCCCGCCGCACTCGACGACGAGGGTGCGGCCGACGCGCGGCAACGCCAGCGCGGTCAACGTCGGCACGGGTGTGCCGCAGCCGACGCCGAAGCTGCTCGCCGCTCCCGCCGGTCCGCTCGTCATCCCGTGCAGGTCGCCGAACACCTGGGTCGGCGCCGCGACTTCGTCGGCACCGCCGAACAACAGCAACCGACCGCGCACGGCGTCGAAGCACAGACTCGCGCCGCATCGCGCGGCAGGCGGCGTCGCTGCAGCCACCTGCGTCCAGCCGGCAGCGCCGAACTCCCACGTGTCGTTCATCGCCGTGCCCGAGAACAGCGCCGGCATGCAGTAGCCGCCGAACAGCACCGACACGCCGCGCACCGAGTCGAAGGCGAACGCCGCACCGAGGCGCGCCGGCGGACGCGGCGTCGCCGTGATCTCGCGCCAGTCGACGCCGTCCCATTCGAACGTCTCGTCGAGGAACTGGCCCGGCGGCGGTTGGAACCACGAACTCGACAGGAAGCCGCCGTACATGACCGTTCGTCGACGGAGCGCGTCGTACGCCATGACGTGCCCGCGCCGCCCCTGCGGCATCGCGACCGGCACGCGCGGCTGCCAGACCGTTCCGTCGAATTCCCACGTGTCGAGCAGCACGCCGCACAGACACGTCGGAACACCGCCGAACAGCACGATCCGACCACGCGCCGCGTCGAACGCCATCGCGTGCCACGAACGCGCTTCCGGCTGAACCGCGAACGTGCGCCGCTGCCAGTCGATGCCGTCGTACTCCCAGTGCTCGTCGGTGAACGCGCCGCCGTAGAGGACAGTGCGTGCGCGCACGCTGTCGTAGACCATCGCCGCACCACCGCGCGCGGTCGGCGCATTCGCCGTCGTGCGCCGTGACCAGTTCGTGCCGTCGAACTCGTAGGTCGCAGCGGGACCCGTACCGGTCGACGCGAGCAGCACCGTGCGCGCTCGGCCGCTGTCGAAGACGGCGACGTGTTCGGTCATCGGCGGCGGACCGCCGGGCGCCGCCACCGGTTGCCACGCGTCCTGCGCGGCGAGGGTGGCGAGTGTCGCGATGGGGAACAGGATCGAGATCGGCGCGAGGAACGCGCGCCGCAGAGCGGCGAGTCGGGGACGAAGCATGGGGCACCGCGAGGCGAGGGAGCGGCGCAGGCTATCACTCCGGCGGACGACTCGGTGCTCGCCGAACGAAGCCGAACCCGAAGATGACGAGCACGATCAAGCTCGACACCCAACCCTCGACCTCGACGAACGGCCGGTAGTGCAAGTTCCACTTCGACTCGGCCCGGCGGAACTCGCGGT
>JAEYTU010000456.1 GCA_023433825.1 Planctomycetota bacterium | reverse complement strand
GTCGCGGACTGTTCCACTTCGTCGCCGACGGCAAGGACCTCGAGAAGGTCTTCACCGAGGACGCCCAGTCGCTGATCGACGTCGTCGCCCGCGACGCGCGGATCGTCGTCGAGCACGATCCGGCGCTCCGCGTCGCCCGCGTCTACGGCCATCGCCACGAGATCGCGCCGGGCCGCCTGACGATCGCGCTCGACACGCTGAATCTCGGCATGACCGAGGTCGCGATCGTCGAGTTCGAACCGTGCCGGCCAACCGACCAGCGCACGCGACTGCCGGTGCGCGCGTCGCTGTCGTTCGTTCCTTCGACGATCGATGCCGCCTGCGCGCCGGTACGACTCGAGCAAGTCGCATCGATCGATCTCGTCGCGGCCGCGACCTGCGTCGAGCCGACCGATCCCGAGGTCCGCAAGAATCACACGCTCGCAGTGCTGGGTCAGGCGATGTTCGACGTCGCGGCGGCTTGCGACGGCAGCCGCTTCGAGGTCGCGCGCAACGCGGCCGACACCGGACTCGCGACGGCGCGCGCCCGCTACCCGAAGACCGACGACGCCGACCTCAACGCCGCGATGTCGATGCTGACCGGCTTCGGCGACGCGATCACGCGCCGCCTCGATGCTCACCGGCCGAACGTGACCTCGACGCCGTTCGACAGGTAGGCGGCGACGCCGGGATCGACGGCGAAGACCTGCGCTGCGAGTTCCGCGCCGGCGAGCGACCACGCGACCGGCACCGGGATCTGGAACGTCGCCGTTCCGACCGCCGACAACGGCACGCCGATCGTCGGCGTCAGCGAGACGAGGTCGATCTGCACGAGACAGGTCGGCGTCCACGGGAACGGCGTCGTCGTCGTCGCGCCGAGGAACAGCATCGCAGTTCCGTTCGCCGGACCGCCGGCGAGCGTCAGCGTCCACGTCGAGCCGAGCGACGGCACCGTCGAGGCGAGACTCGGACCGCTCCCCGCGGCGTCGATGCGGCAACTCGCACCGACCGCGCGCTGCGCCGCCGTCGGATACGGCGACTGACGCCAGATGCCGCGGCCGTGCGTTGCGAGATACAGGAACCCGTCGGCCCAGAACGTCTCGTCGATCGAGACGTTCGCCGGCGTCGCCGCGCTGGTCCACGTCGTGCCGTTGTTCTCGCTGACGAGCAGTCCGACCTCCGTCGCCGCATAGAGCCAGTCGCCGCGGTGCGGCGCGAGTTCGACGTCGCGCACCGGCGCCGACGGCAGCCCCGGCAGCGCGCGCCACGTCGCACCGGCGTCCGTCGTCTCCCACAGGTTGTCGGTCGCGAAACCGCCGAACGTCACGAAGACGCGTTGCGCGTTCGCCGGGTCGATCGTGATTCGGGTCACCAATCGGTTCGGCAACGCCGGCGACGTCGTGTCGACGCGTGTCCACGTCGGCGTCGCGGCCGTGCCGTTCGTCGTCCGGTAGACGTTGCCGTTGTTGTGGCCGACCCAGATCTGGTTCGCGTCGCCGACGACGACCGCGATCGCGCTGATGTTGCTGCCGATCGAAGGCTTGATCGCACTCCACGACACCGTCGACGCGCGTGCGTTGTTCGTCCGCCACAGGCTCGCGCCGCCGGCGAGCAATCGCGCTTGGTCGTTCGGGTCGAGCACGAACGGCGCGATGAAGTTCGCCGCAGACCCCGCGTCGGCGATCCCCGAGTGGATGTTGCTCGCCGACTGCCCGCCGTTCGTCGAGCGGTGGATCGTCAGCCGGACGTACTCGCCGTAGTGGTAGTTCGAGTTCGTCTGATCGCTCGCGCAGAAGCCGCCGTCGCCGCCGTACATCTGCCGCCAGCCGTCGTAGCCGAGCGCCGCCGTCCAACGCAGCGTGCCGTTGTCCTGCGTGCCGCCGATGACCGTGTCGGCGCGGCTGCGTGACGCGCCATAGAACTGCGTGATCCCGATCCCGTTGTTCAGGCTGATCCAGCCGTTCGTCCCACTGACGGAATAGACGTTGTCGGTGCGCCAGATCCCGCCGTCGTTGCCGAAGTAGACCGTGCGGTTCGTGACGCCGTCGAAGTTCGGATGCTCGACGATGATGTGCTGATCGGCGTGCGCGCTGTTCGGCCACGACGACCAGACACTGATCCGCGAGAACGACGAGCCGCCGTTCGTCGAACGCCACAAGTCGATCCCGCCGGCGAGGACGACGTCGTCGGCCGTGTTCGCGTCGCGATCCGACGGGTCGACCCACAGCGTGTTGTCGTACCAACCCTGGCTGCCGAGGATCGAGCTCGTCCCGACCTGCGTGAACGACGCACCGCCGTCGACGCTGCGGTACAGCGTCGTGCCGTTGATCGCCTTCAACGCGTAGACGCATCCGTCACCGGCGCCGGTCCAGCCCTTGTGCCACGCGAGCTCGGTCCGCTCGGTACCGGTCGACGCGATCCCGGTCGCGAGGCTCCAGTTCGCGCCGCCGTCGTTCGTGTACAGGACCGTCGAGATCCCGGTGTCCGACATCTGCGCGACCGCGCGGGCCGCGTTCGTCGGGTGGAACTTGACGTCGAGGCACCGCGCGCTGCCGGTGCCCGAGTAGGTGCGCGTGAACGTCGCACCGGCGTCCGTCGAGCGCCACATGCCGCTCCGCGTGCCCGCGAGCAGCGTCGCGCCGTCGACCGACATCGCGAGCCGGCAGACCCAGTGGAAGTTCGCGTTCGCCGTGACCGGCAACTGCGCCCACGTCAGCCCACCGTCGACGCTCTTGAAGATCCCCGCGCCGCGGATCGCGTCGCCGTTCGAGAAGCCTTCGCCGGTCGCCGCATAGACGACCTGCGGATCGCCCGGCGTCATGACGAGGCTCGTGACCGCGAGGTTCGTCATCAGGTCGTCGCAAGGATCCCAGCTCGCGCCGGCGTTCGTGCTGCGCCAGACGCCGCCGGCCACGCTGCCGACGAGCATCCGCGCCGGGTTCGTCGGATCGATCGCGATCGCGCGCATCCGGCCGCCGATGTTGCCGGGTCCGAGTTCGGTCCATTGCGTCGAATCGAGGCCGCCGGCGACGCCCTGATCGCGCGCCGCGAGGGCCGCCATCTGCGCCTTCGCATCGAGGACGGCGTTGTCGGGAATGCGACCGAATTCGTCGCGCAGCGTCGTCAGTCGCCATTCCTCGGCCTCGTCGGGACGGTCAGGACGCGGTCCGCGCAACTTGTCGACGACGTGGCGCGCGTAGTCGGGGACCATCGCCGCGAGTTCTTCGTCGCGCAGACCTTTGCGTTCGCGCAGCAGCGCGATGTCGTCGACGTCGAGTCCGAGGCGCTGCGCATGCGACGCGTCGGTCGAGGTGCAGGACGGGAACAGACAGAGTGCCGACGCGAGGGCCGTGACGGCCGCGAGGGACGAGATGCGCATCAGGGGATCCCAGGAGAGAGGCCGGGGCAGGCGCTGCAGGGGCTGCGGAGGATAGCCCTGATCGCGCGGAGGAAACGGCGTCACGCCGATCGGCGCGTCGCTTTCGAGGGAGTCCCTATGAAACGATCCATGACATTGCTCCGTCCCACTGTTGCCACCGTCGCGTTCGGCGCGCTGCTGGCAGCTCAGGGTCTCGAC
>JAEYTU010000454.1 GCA_023433825.1 Planctomycetota bacterium | reverse complement strand
GGCCAGATCACCGACAAGCGGGCCGCGAGCGGACGCGGTGCGAACTTCCGACTGACGGCGACGTTCACCGTCGACGGCAACACGTACGAGGTCGGCGATTCGGTGCCGCCACAGCGCTACCACGCGGCGACGGTCGGCGGGCCGGTCGAGGTCACGTATCTGCCCGCCGATCCGTCGACGAGTCGGCTGGACCGCATCGATGTCGAACGCATCACCCGGACCAAGGCCGCGTTCTTCTGGGGCGCGTTCGCGAGCGGCGTGGCCTTCGGCGGCACGCTGCTGCTGTTCGAGCGCTACGCGCGCCGCCTGCTGGGCCTCGCCCGCCATGGCGAGGCGGCCCTCGGCACGATCGTCGTCCCGACGCGGCGCCGACGCGGCGCGCACTACGTGTTCCGCGATGCGAACGGGCGTGAGCACCGCGGCCGCTCGACATTCCGAGGCGCGATTCCGGCGGGATGCGCGCCCGGCTGCGTGGCAACCGTGCTGTTCGACTCCGTGCGGCCGAGTCGTTCCGCCTTGCTGGCGAGCATCGAGGAGGTCGTCGTCGTTCCGCGGGCGCGCGACGGCCACTGACCGCGTCGCCCGGGGTGGGCGTCCTTGGCGATGCGCAGAATCCGCGTCACGCCGTGGCCGGTCCGACGTTCTTTCTGCGCGTACACCACCATGGCACGCATCCTCACTCTGCTGTTCGGCGTCGCCGGCTATGCCGTCTTCTTCGCGACGTTTCTCTATCTGATCGGCTTCGTGTCGGGCCTCGTGACGCCGACGACCCTCGACCACGGCGGCGTCGCGTCGCCGTTCTGGCCTGCACTGCTGGTGAACGTCGGCTTCGTCGCGCTGTTCGGCGTCCAGCACTGCGTCATGGCGCGGCCGTGGTTCAAACACTGGCTGACGCGCTTCGTCCCGAAAGCGATCGAGCGGACGACGTTCATGCTCGCGACGTGCGCCGTGCTGGGGCTGATGTTCTGGCAATGGCGCACGATGCCGGACGTGCTGTGGGCGCTCGATGGCGCAGCGGCCGTCGTCGTGCACGCCGTCGCGTTCGTCGGCTGGGGGATCGTGTTGCTGAGCACGTTCCTGATCGATCACTTCGACCTGTTCGGCCTGCGGCAGACGTGGCTCGCGTTCCGCGGCGTGCCATACACGCAGAAGCCGTTCGCCGAACGGAGCCTGTATCGCCGCGTCCGGCATCCACTGATGCTCGGCTTCCTGATCGCGTTCTGGGCCGCACCGGTGATGACCGTCTCGCATCTCGTGTTCGCGGGTGCGTTCACGGCGTTCATCCTCGTCGCGCTCGTGTTCGAGGAACGTGATCTCGTCGATCTCCACGGGGAGGCGTACCGCGCGTATCGCCAGCGCGTGCCGAAGCTGTTGCCGCGGGTGGTCCCGGCTCGGGAGCGGGCGCGGTCGGCGTGAGGGGTGGGCGGCGACGCACTTCCACCCGAGACCGCACAGGGGCCGGTAGTGCCGCGATTCCTCGCGGGGCGCAACAGTCTGTCGAGTTCGTTCCTTCGCAACAGCCGTTTGCCGACGGTGTCGCGAGCGGCACGGGAGGCCCCAGCAAGCACTGTCCCATCGCGGGCCGCGATGGGGTCAGAGATTCTCGGCGCCCTCGTTCAACACGCTCAGATACTGGTCGTACGCGAACGCGCGATTGCGACGCTTGCCGGTGACCTCGCGAACGATCTGCTGGTCGAGCAGCACACCCATGCCCGCGTTCGCGGCCGGGAACGACAACCCCGTCGCCTCGGCGACATTCTGTAGGCGTCGGATCGGACGCGACTTCATTGCTTCGTGCACTCGGAGCGCGGAGCTGGCCTTGCGGCCCATGCCCTGGATCCGACCTCGATCGGATTCGAACAGCGCGAGCAGACGCTTCGCGGTGTCGACGGCGCCATCGGCGGTCCTGACGACACCTTCGAGAAAGAACGCGACCCACGACTCGAAGTCGCCGTCCGTCCGCACGGCATCGAGCAGGCGGTAGTAATCGGCGCGGTTCTGTTTGAAGTAGAGGCTCAGGTAGAGCAGCGGCTCGCTCAGCCGTCCGGCCGCGCAGAGCAGCAGTGGGATCAGCAGGCGCCCGACGCGTCCGTTGCCGTCGAGGAACGGATGGATGGTCTCGAACTGGACGTGGACGAGTGCGGCTCGCACGAGGACCGGCAGTTCGTCGGCCGCATGCACGAACCGCTCCAAGTCGCCCATGCACTCCGCGACGCGCTCCGCCGGCGGCGGAACGAAGTGCGCGTTGCCAGGTCGCGTCCCGCCGATCCAGTTCTGGCTGCGGCGGAACTCGCCCGGTGACTTCTCGCTGCCGCGACCGCGGCTGAGCAACTTCGTGTGGATCTCTCGGATGAGCCGATTGCCGAGCGGAAACCCGCCCCGAACCCGAGTGAGCCCGTGCTCCAACGCCGCGACGTAGTTGGACACTTCGAGGACGTCGTCGAGCGGAGCGCCGGTCACCTCCTCCAACTCGAACATCAACAACTCCGACAGCGACGACTGCGTGCCCTCGATCTGCGACGACAGCAGGGCCTCCTTCCGGACGTACGTGTAGAGAAAGACGTGCGTGTCTGGCAGCAACGTCGACACAGAGTCGAGGCGTCCGATTCCGATGTTGGCGCGCTCGAGCAATGGCTGGAGCGGGCCACCCAGATCCAGAGGCGGGTCTGGTGGAAGTGGCACGGGCACGAACGCGCGGACGCGCTCACCGCCGTAAGTTGTTGTGTGATGGCGTCCTGTGGGTCCGCGGTGCATGCGAGGGCGTCGTTCAACTGAACTGAATAGCGTGTCGCACTATTCAGAGTTCGGCCGGAACTCTACACAACGATCCGCGACGTGGCCACCGGCGGATTGCCGACTTCGACGACCGATCTCATCGCTTGCAGGGCGCGAGTGCCGCGATTCCTCGCGTCGTGCAAGAGTTTTCGGGGTGCGTTCCGTGGCGTTGGCAAAGGTCCCGGCAAGCACTGTCCCAGCGCGGCCCGCGATGGGTTCGTCTGCAGGTTGAACGCGTTCGTCCAGACAGAGCCCTCAGCTCTTCGCCGTTGCTTGCCCACGGTGTCGTGAACGCTCACTGGCCCGGAACGCGCCCCGCAACATGTTGCGACACACGAGGAAGCACGGCACTTGCGGCACCGGCACTCGGCCGCGCGCGTGGTAGACCAGCCGCCGGGCTCGAGCCCCACCAAGCACGGAACGGAGCCGATGGTCGACCCTGAACTTCCCGCGGAGCCAAAACCAACGCGAACTCGACGTTGGCCTCGACGGACTGCGATCGCGATTGCGGTCGTGGCGATCGTCGGCCTGTTGGTCGTGCGCGTCGGATTCCTCACCGTCCTCGTGCACAACGGCGGCGACACCGTGCTGCGAGGCGCGATCCTCGAGATCTCGGAGCGCCAGTATCCGCTCGGAGACATCCATCCCGGGTCCACCAGTTCCCGCGTCCTGAGAGTCCAACACGGGACCGGGATCCGGATCCGGCACGGCGACCGCTTTGTCAACGCGAGAAGCTACCTGGCCGCTGGCAGCGTCGGAGTCGTCGAAGTCGTCCTCCACGCGGACGGCTCGGTCGGTGTCGACATGTCCCGTGTCAGCTTCGGGCCCTGGTGAGGCGAAGCGGTCGACCAGAGCAATCGCGCGAACGATCTGCCCAGGCCCCCGCGCGTCGGGTTCGCCACTCGCGTCACACGACGCCCGGATTCAGCTTGATGATCTTCTCGCAGGTGTCGGCGGTGACGAAGTCGTGCGAGATCACGTTCGCCGGGAGACGGCCGTCGGCCTTCGTGCGCTGGCCGAGTTCGGTCACGAAGTCGCCGAGGTTGGCATGCGCGCCGCCGCTCCAGGCCTTGCCGGGCGTCTTCGCCGCCGTCGTCGTCTTGTAGACGTCCTTCTCGCCGAACATCCCGGCCGTCTGCTGCCAATAGACGAAGTGCAGATGAGCGGTGCCCGGATCACCGGGGTGCGTCATGTGCTTGTCGACCGCGCCGATCGCGCCGTCGTGCACCTTCTCGATCTTCATCGAGCTGGAGAACGTGCCGCACGTCGACAGCCCGTCGATGTGCGAGAGGCCGTCCTTGTACTTGCGGAACCGGTGGATCCCTTCGGCCGGCGTGATGTGGTGATGGAACTTCTCGTCGAACACCATGACCACCTTGCCGCGCAGCGAACCGATCGTCTTCGCAGCGATGTTGCCGGCCTGTTTGTAGACCGCGTTCCCATAGGCCGGGTTCGACTTGATCAATTGTTTGATGTCCGAGATGCACTCCGTCGGGTGATAGGTGTGCGAGAACCGCAGGATGACGAACTCGCTCGGATTGGCGATGACGAAGTCGAGCGCCTGGCCGACGACGGCATTCAGCGCGCCACCGAATCCCCCGAGCGTCGGTTCCTTGCTGCCGGACACCGTCTCCTTCGCGAAGTGACCGAGCCGGTTCTCGTAAGTCGGCGTCTTCAGCAAGCCACCGGTGCCGGGCACCTTCCGCAGGAACACGCGACAGTCGAAGAACCGCGACCCCGCAGCCGCCTGCTTGCCGAAGTCCGAGTGCTGGCAGACGACGTACGACTCCTTCACGAGCGCCGACGCGCGCAGCACGGTCTGCGCCGTTC
>JAEYTU010000413.1 GCA_023433825.1 Planctomycetota bacterium | reverse complement strand
GGCTGCGGCTCCGGCGTCGGCTCGGGCTCGACGTAGGCATCGCTGCCGCGGAACGGCGCACCGACGCGGCGTGGCTCGCGCGCCGTCGGAGCGACCTCGATCGGCAGCGCGACGACGTCGGTGCCGGTCAACGTGATCGTCGGGTGCGCGCCATCGGCGCCGGTCGTCAGCAGGATCTCGACGCGTGGTTCGATCTCGAAGCCGATCGTCGTCGTCCGCGTCGTCGGATGCGTGATCGCGAGTGCCAGCGTCGTGCCTGGAAGCAGTGCTGCCGTTCGCTCGGTCAGTGGGACCGCGCGTCGCCCCGGCTCACGTGGGTCGAGCCAGCGCGCGAGCAGCGCTTCGGTCCACGCGCGACCCTCGTCGCCGACGAGCACGCGCGCGCCTGCGATCAGTTCGGGTGCCGGCTGCAGCGGCTGCGCGCGATTCGGCGCGACGATCGCAATGGCGTCCGCGGCGACCGGCGGGACGCCGTCGGGAGCGAACGACTCGCACCACAGCAGTCGAAAGCGAGCAACCCACGCGTTCGCGTCGTCGACTTGGACCGCGGCTTCGGTCGCGTCCGGTGCGCGAGGCGCATCCGGCACGTCCGCTCCCGCGCTGGCGATCGCCGTTCCGATCCGATGCTCGACCTCGACGCGGACGTCGCCGACGACCAGCGGTCCGGGTGCGGGTGTCGCGCATGCCGCCAACCAGACGCCCATCGCGCCGACGGTCGCGAGTCGGTGGGAACGAACCAACGGGGCGCAAGCGACGGATGAGGGAGCGGGCGGGACCACGGGGGGCGCAGGTTCTACGCGCGTCCGCCGCGACTGGGAAGGCGCCCCGTCAGGCCGCGATCTTCTCGGAGTCGGCGCCGGACTCGACCTTCTTCTTCTTCGTGAACCACGCCTTGATCGAGACGCGGATCTTCCTGCGGATGTCGATCAGGAACGTCTCCATCTTGCGCGTCTCCTTCCCGATCAGCGAGTTCCAGATCGTCGAGACGAGACGCCACGGGCGCGTGCCGAACGAGACGGCGTAGAAGTTCAACAGCGTCCACGTGCGCCACCGCGTCAACTGTTTGCTCGTCAGGTTGTAGCTGTAGTTGTTGCGGTCCTCGACCTTCGACTCGTTCGCGTAGATCGGCGTCAGCAGGAAGTCGTCGTCGAGTTCCTTGATGCGGCCCTTCTCGCGCAGCTCGTGGTAGAGCTGCGTGTTCGGGATCGGGAAGAAGAAGCCGAACGCCATGTCGGTGATGCCGAGGAACGCCAACTTCCGCGCGAGTCGCACGGTCTGTTTCAGGTCGGCAGCCGTGTCCTCCGGGAATCCTGCGACGAAGAACGCCGAGACGTTGAGCCGGTACTTCGCCGCGGCCTTGACGGCGCGGATCAGCGACTCCTCCTTCATCTGCTTCTTGATCCGCTTGCGCGTCGCTTCGCTGCCGCTCTCCGGCGCGTAGTTCAGCGACTTGCCGTTGACCTTCGCGAGCCACATCGCGACTTCGTCGTCGATGACCTCGACGCGCGTGCCGGACGGCAACTGCCACGTGATCTTGCCGCAGATCGGACGGCTCGCGAGTTCCTTGCAGAACGCGACGATCCAGTCCTTCTTGACGATCGCGGTCAGGTCCTGGAACGGGAAGTTGTCGGCGCCGTACGTGACGTGCCAGTGCTCGATCTCGTCGACGACGTCCTTCGGGTTTCGCGCGTACCAGCGCGTCGTCCACATCTTCGGCGAGCTGCAATACGTGCACTGATACGGGCAGCCGCGCGTCGCGAGGATCGGCACCGTCATCCCGTAGCGGATGCCGGTGATCAGTCGCTTCTCGTCGTAGGCCTTGACGTCGAACAGGTCCCACGCCGGCCACGCGAGCTCGTCGATGTCCTTCTTCCGTTCGCGCGGCATCAAACTCTTGACCGGCGTCCCCGCGGCATCGCGGTACCAGATGCCGGGGATCATCGACCACTCGTCCGCGCCTGCCGACCAACCCTTCGCGAGACCGCCGAACACGTCGACGGCGCCTTCCTCGCCTTCGCCGAGGACGATGTAGTCGATCGGCGTCTGTTCCATCGAGAAGTCGGGCAGGCCGGTGAAGTGCTCGCCGCCGCAGACAATCGGCTTGTCGGGGAAGCGCTTCTTGATGCCGTGGATGATCTCGCGGACGACCGGCCACGAGAACGACCACATGTTGGTCACGCCGAACGCGTCGGTGTCCTCGGGCAGGCGCGCGACGATCGCTTCGGGCGTCAGTCCGAGTTGCGAGATGCCGCGGCGGCTGCCGGGCGTCACGAGATCCGGCGCCTCACCGACGGCGTCGACGACGCGGATGTCGTGTCCCGCTTTGCGAAGCGCCGAGGCGACGTAGGCGAGGCCGAGCGGCAAGCTCGGACGCAACGCGGTCATCGCGTAGACGTTCAGGTAGACCGGCGGGTGGACGAGCGTGATCTTCAAGTGCGGAGTCTCGGTGCAGAGGCGTCTCGATGCGGAGCCATGGGTGATTGCCTCGCGAACGCTCGGATCGAGGCCGGGGAAGCCTACTCCGCGATGCAGTCGTGTCGAGGCGACATCGACATCCGCGCGAGATCCTCACGATGAGAATCGTTTCAGACGTCCGCCGCCTCAGCGCGAACGGACCAAGATGCGCGCGGGTATCCCCTCGGCGGCGACGACCGGCGCGACGTCGGTCAGGAAGCGATGGCCGTCGACGTAGTACCCCGCGGTCGGCACGAGCCCTGGCAGGCGGTCGCGGAACCAGCGATTCAGCAGCAGCACCATCAGTTCGCGCAGGTACTTCGCGATGCAACTCGACAAGGCGGTCGGGAACGCGCGCTGCTCACCGCCGGTCGCGAACGTGACCTGCACCGACCCGTTGCGCGTCTCGATCCCGTAGCGGGACACGGCGTTGCCCTCCTCCAGCACGTGCACGACGGCCGTCGGCCATGCGCGCCGCAGACTCGGCACGTAGTGCGCGATGCCACCGCACCGATCGGCGACGACGTGCGCGCCGCCGGGGACGCCCTTCAGCAGCAGTTCGAGGACTTCGGCGTAGGCGCGGAAGTGCGCGCGGCTCTTGTTGTCGGTGACGTCGATCCATTCGTTCCACTCGTCGACGTCGACTGGACGCGCCGCGAACTGCGTGATCGCGACGCCGGCGGCGTCCATCGCGCGGCGCAGCAGGTGCGCATGCAGTTCGATCCCCGGGCGCGGCTGCGCGTGCGGCAGCGGCAGCGCGAGGTCGCGGTACCACGGGCAGATCTGCAGCCGAACGACGTCGACGCCGAGCGCGGTCAGCCATTCGGCGAGCGTGGCCGGGAGCCGGCCATGCGCCGCGCCCCAGAACGTCAGCACGGTTGCCTCCAACCGCGCGAACCCGTGCACCCCCTGGTGGACCTTCTTGCTGTCGGCGACGCGGACGCGGCCCTTCTCGTGGCGATCGCGGCTGACGTGTGCCTGCAGCAACTTCCACGGATCGGCGCCGCGCGGGCCCGAGAGTGCCGCACCAGCGACCACGAGCGGTCCGAGCACCGGTCCGAGTCCGGCCTCGTCGAGCCCGGCGAGGCAGGCGAGGTCGACCGGCGTCGGGATCGAGGTCTGCGGGTTCACGTGGCTGCGCGTGGTTGCCGATACGGCAACTCGAACCGGGAGAAGGAGAGACCGATGGACATCTTGCTCGTCGAGAAGGAGCGCCTCGTGCGCGACCAGGTGAAGGTCGGATTGCAGCAGTTCCCCGAGTTCACGATCACGGTCGGCGAAGGATATGCAGCGATCAACGAACTGCGCCAGCGACAGTTCGACTGCATCTTCGTCGGTGCGGAAGGCAAGGGACCGGAAGGTCTGCGACTGCTGAAGCACCTTCGCAGCTTCGATCGCAACACCGAGGTCGTCGTCATCGCGAACGGTCGCGCGGCGAAGGATCTCGCGACCGAGAAGAGCCGACTCAACATCACGTCGTTCCTGACGACGCCGATCGACGCGACCGAGTTCTTCCGCCTCGTCGCGCGTCTGCGCGCGCGTCGTCAGGACGCCGAGCCGGCCGGCCGCGGCCGCTGACGCGCGCGCGAGCCGGCGCTGGATCCGCTGCCGCGCCGGCATAGCCTGTCGCCTCGTGTCCGAGTCAGAGCCACTTCCACAGCCGCGACGCACGCACGTCTACCTCGAGTCGCGCTATCGGAAGCTCGTCCGCGACCTGCCGCAGACGATCCACTTCTGTCCGACCTGCAAGGGCGATCGCCGCGGACGCGTCGGCTGCGCGACCTGTGACGGACGCGGGAAGATCAGCGCGGACTCGGTGCAGGAGTTGATCTCGCGCACGCTGCTGCCGGCGTTCCGCGCGAAGACCGGGAAGTTCCACGGCGCCGGCCGCGAGGACGTCGACGTCCGCATGCTCGGCAACGGGCGGCCGTTCGTGTTCGAACTCGTCGGCGTGCGTCGCGCCGATCTCGACCTCGAAGCCCTGCGCGCCGAGATCCACGAGCGCTACGGCGACCGGATCCGGATCGACCCGTTCGTCGTCGTTCCGCGCTCGCGCGTCGGGTTCTGGAAGGAGAGCAAGTTCGAGAAGCTCTACCGAGCGAAGGTCGCATGCGCCGCAGCACCGGAGCCGGCACGGATCGCGAGCCTGCTCGGTGCCGACGTGACGATCGCGCAGTGGACGCCGCAGCGCGTCGTCCGGCGCCGCGCCGACGTCGAACGCCAGCGCCGCGTCGTCGTCGTCGCGGCGTCGCTGTTGGCGCCAGACGTCGTCGAACTCGTGCTCCGCTGCGAGCACGGGACCTACGTCAAGGAGTGGGTGTCCGGCGAGGACGGGCGGACGAAGCCGGCGTTGCCCGATCTGATCGGCGTGCCGGCGCAGTGCACGGAGCTCGACGTGCTCGAGATCCTCACGCCGTCCGATCGACCCTGACGCCGCGCGGAGCGTCGTCTCGGCCGCCGCGGGCGCGCGTCGGGAAGATCCCGAAGCTGTGCGCGAGGCTCGGTGTCTCGCCGAGTGCAAAGACGGAGTGCCAGCACGCGTCATCGACCGACGGTGACGGCAGCAGCAGCGCATCGCCGGCGTCGAGCACGCGAGCGGCGCCGCGTGCGACGAGGCGAGCGGTGAACGCTGGCGTGTGGTCGAGCAGTCGCCGCAGCCACGGCACGTCGGGATCGTCGAGCAGCCGCATCGCGTCGCCGACGTTCCGCGGTGTGCGTCGTCGCGTCGCGCGGGCGTGTGCGACGACCTCGGCCGCGAGTTCGCGCCGCGGCAGCGCGAGCCACGCCGTGCGGCCTTCGAGCTGTCCGAACAGCACGCCGAGCTGCGTCGGTTCGGCGTCGTGGTGCAGCACCGCGCCGCCGCCGGGCGCGTTGTTGTAGACGATGCGTTCCGACAGCCGGACGCGGCGGCGGAACGCGCGCCGCAGGAATGCGGACAGCTCGGCGTGATCGCCGATCGCTTCGCATTCGCGGAACGCGGCCGTCGCGAAGCGGTCGGTCCAGACGGCGAGGCGCGGGTCGAGGTACCACTCCTGCAGCGCTTCGTGTCCGTGCGAGAACCGGATTCGCAGCGAGACGTCGCGCTCGTCGAACGCGATCCACGTCAGCTTCGCGAACAGGTCGCGCGCGACGATCCGACCCGACGGTGAACGCGCGTCGACGAACACCTTCTCGATCTCGCGCGGATCGCCGAGGTCGACCGTCGCGCCGGCGAGCGTGAAGCGAGTGCCGCGGATTCGGCGCGCGATCTCGTCCTGGAACCGCGCGCCGTCGCGCAGCCGCTCCAGCAGCGCCAGCGTTCCGCGGATCCGCGCCGCATGCGGCCGCAGCCGGCGTGCGAGCACGGCGCGGAGTTGCACCGGCTGCGCGGTCCGCAACGCGTCGCGCAGGCCGGCGCCGATTCGCGCGCCGAGGTCGAACGCGTTCGCCGCCGCGTCGTCGCCGGCGCGCGGCCGCAGGT
>JAEYTU010000401.1 GCA_023433825.1 Planctomycetota bacterium | reverse complement strand
CAGTTCGAGCAGCCGGTGCACGGCCAGCGTCGCAGCGACGGCGGCCAGCAACGACAGCCACTGGCCGGGCCAGTCGACGTCGCCGAACCATGCGAGACCGATCGCGACGCATGCCGGGTAGAGGGGGAATTCGCATTCGACCGAACCGTCACCGTCGCCGCGCCAGTCGACGCGTGGGTGCAACAGGTCGAAGCCGTCGGCGTGGAGGTTGCGCGCGATCGCCTGCGTGTCGCACTCGCGCCACGACGCACCGATCCGATCGGGCCGCACCCAGATCGCCTGGACGACGACGAACGCGAGCAACAGCAACGACAGCAGGCGCCGACAACGTCGCGACCTTCCCGCTTCTGCGTCGCCTTCCAACTCCGTGTCGCCCGCGGATCCCGCGGCCAACCGACTCGTCTGCATGGGCGCGGAAGCTGACCGGGCGATCGTCATGCCGTCCAGTCGGCGTTCGGACCCTGGTGGTTGAGCGCGAACGTCGCCGTGCTAGGCTCCCCGCCTTCCCTGCGCCGCGGGCCCGAGTGAATGCGGCCCTTCGTATGCGGAGAGTCTGCTCCATGACTGCTGCCCCGACAGTCCTGCCGCCCGAAGCACTGCCGCTCCTCCCTGCGACGCATGGCCGGAGGTGCAGGTGACGGATCAACCGCACCACACGCGCTACACGATCCCGCAAGGGTCCCGCGGACTGCCGGACGTCGAATTCGAGGGGACGATCCTCGCGCACGTCGACGGTCGCGGCGACCGTGCCACCGGTTCGATCTACTGGTCCGAGTTCACGCTCTACGAGACGCGCGGCGGTGCGTGGATCCTCGACGCTGCGGCGATCTCCGACACTGCCGGCAAGGCGAGCTACCACAACCTGACGGTGATCCCGGCAACCTTGGACCGCGCCGCGCGGCTGACCCAGCTCCGCAGTGCGCTGACGGGTCGGAGCGGGAAGGTGACCCCGCTCGGGCGCCGACTGCTGATCGCGATCGGCGCCGAGAAGCCGACGCTCTGGATCGACTAGCGGTAGGGGACGATCAACGTGTCGATCGCCGGCACCGCGCCGGTTGCGGCATCGGCGACGAACGTCAGCCGGTACTGCAGGAAGCGTCGGCCGTCGGCGACGTCGACGTTCGTCGACCAAGCCGTCGCTCGGGTTCCCTGGGCGTCGTCGGCACCGCGGAACTCAATCTCGACCGCGGTTCCCGCCGGCTGCACGCGAGCGACGATCGGTGCCTGGTAGTCGACGGCGGTGCGTGAGTCGCGCCATGGCGACTGCGCGACGCTTCGCACCCGCGTCAACTCGAACTGGTAGTCGTGCATGACGTTGTCGCCGGTGCCCTGGACGGGCACGTTCGGATCGATCGGTGCGGCTGCCGTCCCCTGGACGACGACGCGCGCGTTCGGTTGCGCCGACGACTGGACGTTCAGGCGAACGATCGTTCCGTTCGCTCCCGAGCCGGGGTTCGCCGATGGACTCATCCGCAGGTCGAGCAGCAGGCTCTCGACGCCGTTCCATGCGAACGGCTGCTGCAGCGGGTAGTCGACGTAGCCGTCGGCGCGCAGCGCGGTCGACGTGATCACGTACCGACCGCTCGCGACGAGCAGCGGTGTCTCACCCGGTTTGACGTTGTTCGCGAACACCGGGTCGAGTCCCGAGTTCGGGAACATCGGCAGCGCCGACCACGGGTCGATCGTGAAGTCGGGGACGACCAGCGTGTGCGACATCCGGATGTCGAGTCGATCGAACGAGTCGGCGGCAACGCGGCCGCCGAACGCGCGCCAACGCAGCGCGGTCACGAGTTCCGGTTCACCGGTCGACCCGAGATCGCGCGTTCGGAAGCACATCTGCGCGCGCGCACCGAAGTGGTTCAGCGGCGTGGCGAGCGGCTGGCCGAACACCACGGCGTTCGGCTCGCCGACCGTGCTGACGGTGCGCCGCCGAATCGGCGCGCCTTGGATCCGATCGCGGATCGCGCCGTCGAACGTGCCGGTGAAACCGGCCATGGCCGCGTCGTCGAACCGTTCGGAGTGCGCGCCGACGACCGATGCGATGACCGTGCTCTCGCCGTTCGAGACCTCGAACGCACCGTTCGGCGCCGCGGCGTTGACGACGACGGCCTGCAGATGGAACGGCTGGTCGACGATGCCGGCGACGATCGGAACGGCGACGCTGCCGTTGCGCTGACCGAACGCAGGGACGACGCCGGCGTCGAGCAGCGTCAGCGCCGGCGTCAGCCCGAGCTGGTACCGGACGCCGAGCGCCACGACGGGGCCGCCACTGACGTCGACGAAGATCGCGAACGGCGCCGACGGCAGCGCGTCGAGCCGCCACGACAGCGGCGCGGCGCCGGCGCTCGGCAGCAGCCGTTCGGGGACGAGGAGCCGCGGCAGGCCGGATTGCGCGAGACACGGCGCGGCCGTCGCGGCGACGAACAGGACGGAACCAGCGGACCAGGAACGGAACACACGCATCGAATCGACTCCTTCGTCGCGCGTGCGTCGGCCAGGTCGATCAGGGGCACCCGGCGGCAGCGCGACGCGTTCGGTAGCCCGGTATGCCCCAGCCGTCACCGGCGACGACTAGCATTCGCGGTCTCGTTCGGTCGCCGATGTCGACCACGGAGCGTCTCGATGAAGTGTCCGCGATCGCTGGCGTCGTTCTGTCTCTGCATCGGCCTCGTGACCGGCGTCGTCGTAGGCCCTCTCGCCGCGCAGCGGACCTGGATCGTCGACGCCGCGTCCGGACCCGGCACCGACTTCACCGATCTGCCGCCGGCCGTCGCGGCCGCGTCCGACGGTGACGTGTTGGTCGTGCGCGCCGGCAGCTACGCCGACTTCACGACCGGCAAGGGGATCACGATCCTCGGCGTGCCGGGCGCGACGATGGTCCGCGGATATCCGTGGTTCGGGCCGTGCTTCCGCGTCGCCGGCCTCCCTGCCGGTCGAACGTTCCGTGCCTACGGGCTCGTCCTGCAGGAGAACCAGCGACAGCAGGTCGAGATCGAAGACTGTGCAGGTTCCGTCCATCTCGACGACGTGCGCGCCGGCTTCGGTTCGTATCCGGGGCCGACCGTCTCGATCGTCGTCACGCGTTCGCCGGCCGTCACGCTCGTCGGATGCGGGACGAGAGAGCCGTACTGGTCGTCGTTCGTCGTCCACGCGACGGCGAGCCGCGTGCAAGTCGTCCGCTGCACGCTGAAGGGCGTCAGCGTCCTCGACGATCCGCGCGCTGGTTCGCGAACGGCGACCGCAGGGCTGACGGTCGGTGCAGGTGGGGTCGTCGACCTCGTCGATGGTCCGGTGTTCGGTGGTCACGGCGTGGCTGGCTGGTTCGGGCCGCCGCGGCCGAGTGCTCCGGCGATCCACTTGAACGGCGGAACGGTGCGGTTGCGGCGCGGCGCTGCGACGAACGTCTTGGCCGGGATCGGTGTCGACCCAGTGCTCTCGATTCCCGCCATCGCCGGGGCCGGCGTCGTCGACGCAGACGCGACGGTCCCGATCGTTCCGTACGCCGGTGCTCCTGCGATCGAACCGTCGGTGACGGCGTCGATCGGACCATGGCCCGGACTGTCGCAGTCCGGTGGTGACCTCGGTGCGCCGATCACGTGGACGCTCGCGTCGCCGCCGGGCGGAGCGTTCGTCTTGGCGGCAGGCACGTTCGCGACGCCGCTGGCGACGCCCCTCGGCGACCTGTTCCTCGACCTGTCGTCGGCCGTCGTGTTCGTCGGTGGAACGCAGCCGCCGGCGGGAACGACGACGACGACGGTGCCCGTTCCGACGACGCCGGTGCTGCGCGGGCAGGGCTTCGGCGTGCAGGCCGCGGCGGCGACGAGTCTCGGCGTCCGACTGACCAACGCGACCGTCGTGGTCCTCCGATGATCCTGCCGATCCTGCCGATCGTGCTCGGCGTCCTGGCCGTGCACGCGTGCGGGCAGGAATCCGCCTCGAACGCCGACACCGACGTCGACACCAAGGTCGCCGCCAAACTCGACGCCGAACTCGCGACGGCGCAGGGACGCGTCGCGATCTTCGTTCGGATGACGGACCAACTGCTGCCGCGCGCCGGCGCATTCGAAGCGTGGGCGCAAGCGCACGCCGGCGCGAAGCGGTCGACGACACGCCGCGAGGTGATCGCCGAACTGCAACGACGCCGCGACGCGGCGAGCGAAGCGCTGCGCGACGAGATCGAGAAGCAGACGAAGCGCGGCGGCCTGCGCGACGTGACGCCGTTCTTCGTCGTCAACGGCTTCGCGGCGGCCGCCGACGCGCAGGCGTGCCGTGCGTTCGCGGCGCGCGACGACGTCGCGTTCGTCCATCTGCAGCGTGGCCCCGCCGGGCTGACGCAGCATCGCACGCGCCGCGGCGCCGAGCCGATCGGGACGAAGGGCGAGTTGGAAACTGCTCTCGCGTCGGCTGCGAAGGGGCGCGACGCATTCGCGAGCGAAGGTTCGACGATCCCGTGGAACCTCGGACGTGTGCAGGCGGACGCCGCGTGGGCGCTCGGTGCGACCGGCGCCGGCGTCGTCGTCGCCGTGCTCGACACCGGGCTGCTGCCGGTCGAACCGGTGACGCGCGCGCTGTGGCGAAACCCAGGCGAGACCCTGAACGGGAAGGACGACGACGGCAACGGCTACGTCGACGACGTCGTCGGCTTCGACTTCGCCGCGCAGTCGGGGCTCGTCGTCGGAAGTGGTGCCGAACCGCACGGCACGATGTGCGCCGGCATCGTCGCCGGACGACCGGCGGGGGAGCCGCGGACGGTCACCGGCGTCGCACCGCAGGCGTCGCTGATGGTGCTTCGCGGCGGCGGGCTGCTGCATGCCTACGAGTACGCGTTGCTCGAGGGCGCCGACGTGTTGTCGATGAGCTACATGTGGATCGACGTCGACGTCGGCAGTTTCCGCGGCGTGTTCCGGACGGCACACGAACACCTCGCCGCGGCCGGCGTGCTGTCGCTCGGCGGCGCCGGGAACTTCGGTCGCAGTCATCCAGACGGTCGGCAGATCGCGACGCCGAAGGACATTCCTTGTGTGCTCGCCGTCGCCGGGATCGTCGAGAACGACAGCGTGCCGCCGTTCAGCAGTCGCGGGCCGGTCACGTGGGACGTGCCGTTCTTCGACGACCACCCGGCGACGCGTCCGCTTCTGAAGCCCGACCTGACGGCGTGCAACGGCGGGTTCCCGGTGTGGGGCAAGCTCGGCGGCCAGCGCTCGACGACGTTGCAACGTCTCGACGACGCGCACGGCCTCGTCGTCGGTCCGCGCGGCAACTCGTTCGCCGGCCCGCACGTCGCCGGCGTCGCCGCGTTGATCTGGTCGGTGGCGCCCGAGCTGCAGTCGTTCGAGGTGGCCGAGATCCTGCGGAAGACCGCGCGTGACCTCGGCCCGGAGGGGCCCGATGCCACGTTCGGCCATGGCTTGACCGACGCCGAGGCGGCCGTGCGCACGGCGCGCACGCGAGGCGGGTCGGGCCGGTAGCGCCCGCGCGCCGCCAGAGAGCGCGAACGCACGCGACGCCGATCAGCGTTCGATCCGCGAGTCCCAGGCGTTGCTGAGCGTCAGACCACGCGGGTTCGCCGTGGCGTCGAGCGCGATCGCCTGCGCGTAGAACGTGCGGCCGGGTTCGTTCGGCATCGGCACCGTCCACGTCGCGCGCCCGCCAACGTTCACGAGCGGAACGCTGATCTCACCGCTCGTCC
>JAEYTU010000276.1 GCA_023433825.1 Planctomycetota bacterium | reverse complement strand
GTCCGGGTCGCCGAGGACGCATCGCGCGCCGAGGGCGAAGGCGGCGCCGGTGAGTGACGCGGCCGCACCGGCGGCGAACGTGACGATCGAGTGTGACGGCGCGATCGCCGTGCTGACCGTCAACCGGCCGGCGAAGTTGAACGCGCTCGACGGCGCGACGATCGCCGAGTTGCACCGCGCGGTCGACGCGCTGTCGGCCGACGCCGGCGTCGGTGTCGTCATCGTGACCGGCGCCGGCGAGAAGGCGTTCGTCGCCGGCGCCGACATCGGCGTGCTCGCGCAGCAGGGCGTGCTCGACGGCACGACGAATGCGCGCGTCGGGCAGGCGCTGACGCTGGCGATCGAGCAGTCGGAGAAGCCGTTCCTCGCGGCGATCAACGGGTTCGCGCTCGGCGGTGGGCTCGAACTCGCGCTCGCGTGCGACATGCGATTCGCGGCCGAGACGGCGAAGCTGGGCCTTCCGGAGACGAGCCTCGGGATCCTGCCGGGCTACGGCGGAACGCAGCGACTGCCGCGCCTCGTCGGGACCGGTCGTGCGCTCGAGATGATCCTGACCGGCGATCCGATTCCGGCGTCGGTCGCGAAGGAGATCGGGCTCGTCAACCGCGTGTTCCCGGCGGCCGAGCTGATGGCCGGCGTCAAGGACGTCGCGAAGCGAATCCTGTTGCGCGGCCCGACCGCGCTGGCGTTCGCGAAGCGCGCCGTGCGGCGCGGCATTCACCTGTCGATGGCCGACGGGCTCGCGCTCGAAGCCGATCTGTTCGGACAGATCAGCGCGACCGACGAGATGAAGGAGGGCATGCGCGCGTTCCTCGAGAAGCGCAAGCCCAGTTGGATGCGCGGCGGCTGAGCGCGTGACGCCGCGCGCGTGCCGGCTCAGCGCGCCGGCACGCCGAACAGCCGCAGCATCGACTCGACGTCGAGCGGGTTGACGAGCTGCGTGCTGATCGCGACGTCGCCGAGCTTCAGGTTGCGCGCGAGTTCGAGTGCGACGAGCACCTGCGCACCGTCGTTCGACAGCGCTTCGCTGCGCAGCTTCTGCCCCTTCGCCTCGGCCTCGCGGCGCAGTCGAATGCCCTCGGCGTCCTTCAGTGCCGCGTAGAGATCGGCGTCGGACTTCTCCTGCGCGACGACCTTGCGCCACTCGGCGCGCATGCCGGCGATCGCCTTCTCGTTCTCGGCCCGCATCTGCGCCAGCGTCTTCTCCATCTGCTGGGCGATGATGACGACCTTGGCCTCGGTCTCGGCCGTGATGCGATCGGTGCGCCCGCGCGCCTCGGCGGCCTGCGTCTGCGCCTTGTTCAGCTCGACGTCCTGCACGGCGAGCGTCTTCTCCTTGATGCGCGCCTCGAACTGCTCGTCGAACTGCAGGTCGCGGATCAGGATCCCGATCAGCCGAACGTGCATCTTCGCGAGCTCCGTCTGCAGCGCGCGTTCGATCTCCGCCGACGTCTCGCGCCGCTTCTGCGGGTTGTAGAACTCCTCGGTCGTCAGCTTGCCGAGCGTCGGGCGCAGGATGTCGACGGCCTGATTGCCGACCTTGCTCTTGTACTTGTTGTCCGAGCCGAACTGCTTGAACACGCGCCACGCCGAGCCGGGCTCGATCTGATACTTCATCGTCACGTCGATCGTGACCGTCGCGCCGTCGTTGCTCTTGACCTGAAGTGGCGCCTGCGTGTCGCCGTCCTCGCTCGTGCTGCGTTCGCGCGTCATGTGCAGCGTCTGCACCGTCGTGTCGAACACGGTCCACGTGTGCATCGGACCGACGTCCCACCAGAACCCGGGGCCGAAGTCGCGCTCGACGAAGCCGGTCGTCCACTCGGCGTTCAGCACGCCGGTCTGGCCCGGCATGATCTTGATCGTGATCGCGCGGAGCCCGACCGCGACGATCGCCAGGAAGATGACGACGAACGACGCCCAGTCGAGGAACCTCATCGCACGCCCTCCACGCCGACGGCACCCGCAGCCTCGGAGACGTTCGTGCCGGACGCCGGCGTCACTTCGACCTTCTGAATGCGCGGGTCGGTCGCGTACGGGACGCCGCGGAACACGGCGTCCTTCAGCGCCTTCGCGTACTCCATCCGGACGATCTGACGGCCGCCGTCGCCGCTCAGCGACGCGACGATCTGCGCCAAGCCGACCGCTTCGGCCTCGGCGATCGCGAGTGCCGACTTCGCCTCGTTCTGCGTTGCGTAGAACTTCGCGTCGGCGGCGGTCTTCGTCGTGATCGCGTAGGCCTCGGCTTCGAGACGCTCGCGCGCGGCCTCGGCTTCGGCGACGAGCATCTCCTTCCGCAGTGCGCCCTTCATCGACTCGACGGCGACGTTGGCCGATGCCGTCGCTTCGGCTTCGCGACGACGCTGCGTCTGCACGGCGGCGTCCGCCTTCGCCATCTGGCTCTGCACCTCCTGATCGGCCGCCTTCTTCTCGGTGATCTTGGTCTCGTACTCCTCGTAGAAGCGGAACTTGTGCGGCACGACGCGGGTCACCTGGATCCCGTGCTGGTTCAGCAGGCGATTCAATTCGGCTTCGGACTCGCGCGCGCGCGATTCCCGCTCGGACGCGACGTAGAACTCGTCGGTGCGAAGTTCGCCGAACACGTAGCGGATCACGCTGCGCGCGTAGTCGCGGATCCACTTGACCTTGTAGGCGTCGACCTCGACGCGCATCGCGTTGGCGCGGCCGCCGGCCTGCACGAGCGTGACGATGTCGTTCAGGCTGCACTCGGGCACGACGCGCGTGCGAATGATCTCGGGGTCCTGAACGAGGCGGTAGTTGAGTTCGACGTCGAGGCTGACGTCGGACCCGTCCTGCGTCTTGATGTTGACCTCCTCGGTCGAACCGGCGTCGGCGGCCATCCGCAGCGTCTGCTCGGTGTTGTCGAGGACGTAGAAGTCCGTCCAGACCCCGTTGTAGACGTGCGCGCCGGGCGTCGTCTCGACGCTGATCGTGCCGCTGACGTTGTGGACGAAGACGGCGATCTCGCTGCCCTGGATGCGTCCGACGCGCATCGAGACGAACAGCATGACGAGGACGAGGATGCCGGTGACGATCGGCAGAATCGGTACCGAGATCGGCCGACGACGAAGGGTGATGTCCATCAGGGGCGCGGACGTTACCTTCGCGCGGGCGTGCTGGCAGCCATTCTCGCCGCTCCGAAAGACGTCCCGACGGCGTTCCTCTGTTCGTGCGGTGCAGGCGTGTCGATGGCGTTCACGAACGCCGTCGACGTGCTGTCGATCGAGGCTTCGGAGTGGCGCGGTGCGTTCGCGCGGCTGGAGGGCTTCCTCGAACGGCACCGCGCGCGGCGCTGCGTCGGCTACCTCGGCTACGACTTGCGCGACGACGTCGAGGAACTGCCGCGAACGCTGCCGCAGGACGTCGACATGCCGTGCCTGTGGTTCGCCGCGTTCGACGAATGGCAGGTGCTCCCGGAGACGACGTGGCCTGCCGAGGCCGTTTCTGTCGCCGCGGCTCGCGACGTTGCGCTGCATCTCGCGCGCGCCGACTACGAACGTCGCGTCGCCGCGATCGTCGAGCACGTGCGCGCCGGCGACCTGTTCCAGGCGAACCTGTCGCAGCCGTTCACGGCGACGTTCGACGGCGATCCGCTGGCGTTGTTCGCGCGGCTCTGCGCCGTCAGTCCGGCCCCGTTCGCCGCTTACCTCGGTCTCGACGCGCGCCGGTCCGTGCTGTCGTCGTCGCCCGAGGAGTTCCTGCGACTCGACGGTCGGGACGTCGCGACGCGGCCGATCAAGGGCACGCGTCAGCGCTCGACGGACGCGGCGACCGATCGCACGTTGCTCGCGGAGCTCCTCGACAGCGCGAAGGACCGCGCCGAGCTCGCGATGATCGTCGACCTGATGCGCAACGACCTCGGCAAGGTCGCGACGGTCGGCAGCGTGCGTGTCGGTCCGTTCCCCGAGCACGCCAGCTATGCGCAGGTCCATCACCTGTTCGCGACCGTGACGGCGCGATTGCGCGACGACGTCGGGATCGTCGATCTGCTGCGCGCGACGTTTCCCGGCGGCAGCATCACCGGCGCGCCGAAGCTGCGGGCGATGGAGATCCTCGAAGAACAGGAGATCGTCCGGCGTGGGGTCTACACCGGCGCGATCGGCTGGATCGGGCCCGGCGCGAACCTGCACCTGAACGTCGCGATCCGGACGCTCGTGCGCGACGGGACGACGATCCGTGGGAACGTCGGCGGCGGGATCACGGCGCAGAGCGACCCGGCGGCGGAGTACGACGAGACGTTGCACAAGGCCGCCGGGATGTGGCGCGCGCTGCAGGCGTCACCGGAGCGCGCGTGACGATCGCGTTGTTCGAGACCGCGGGACGGTTCGACGGGCGCATCGCGCTGTTCGACCTGCACGCCGCGCGGATGCAGTCGTCCGCGGCGGCGCTGCGGCTCGTGTTGCCGTCGTTCGAAGGGCTGCGCGCGCGGATGGAACGCGTCTGCGCCGAACGCGCGGACGACGTCGTGCGATGGGAGGGCGGCGTCGGCGTCGGCGACGGCGATCCGGGCGAGTGGCGGATCACGACGCGCCGGCGCGGGTCGGCGCCGTTCGTGCGGCTCGTCGTCGCGGAGCAGCAACGGCCGAGCGGTGACGTGCTGGCGGCGCACAAGACAACGTCGCGCGCGTTCTACGCCGCGGCACAGAACGCCGCGCGCGCGCGCGGCGCCGACGACGCGATCGTGCTCGGCGACGACGGCATCGTGCTGGAGACCTGTGTCGGCAATCTGCTGTGGCGCGTCGGCGACGCGTACTGGACGCCGCGCGCCGACGGGCGCTTCCTGCCCGGGATCGCGCGTTCCGTGTTCGTCGCCGCCGGCCGTCGTGTGCGCGAAACCGCCGCCGATCTCGACGCCGTGCGCGGCGCCGCTGCGGTGTTCGTCCCGAACGCCGTCCACGGCGCTCGGCCGGCGACGCTCGAAGGTGGGCCACCGCCGCTGCGCGACGCTTGGCTCGACCAGGTGTTCGCGGCGGCGGTCGCTTCGGGCGGTTCGGCTGCGGGGTGACCCTGACCGCCTGCTCAGGTGTCGCCCGCGAACCTCCGATAGGGCCGGCATGTCGAAGCCGGTGACGATTCCATCCGTTGGGCCCCGGACCCGCGCCGGCTCGGTGCGCACCCGAGCCGAGGTTCCGGCGCAACCATTCCTCCGCCTGCAGCCGCGTGCACTCCCCGCCACTGCTGCGGACGAACTCGCATCGAGTCTGCCAGCCTTCACTGCCGCTCTGGACGGGGCGGTTCCGCGGCTCGCGCGGTGTCTGGTTCAGTTCAGCGTCGCTGCGTCGAACGCGCGCCAACGCCGCGCCGGCCGCGCCGCTGGCGTCTCGACGAGCGTGCTGAACCGGCGACGGCGCGCGGCGCGCGCGTGGCTCGAGGCCGTCGCCGCAGCGCGCGTCGATGCACCGGCGCTGCATGCCGTCGCGACGCAGTGGCTCCCGCAGTTGATCGGCTGCGGTCCCGACCTCCATCTCGCCGCGAACCCGGGACGCGCACTGGTCGAGTTCGTCCGGGGACTCGTCGCGGGCTGCATCTTCGACACGCCGGGCGACAACTTGCTGCCCGAGGCCCATGCCGTGCACGCCGCCGAGACGGTCCTCGCGGCGCACCTGCAGGCGTTCCAAGCGGCGGTCCAGCGACGGCGAGCGAAAGTCGCGACACGGGTCTGAAGCACCGTTCGCGTGGCGTCCGTGAGCGCCCGGACAATCTCGTCTGCGCTCTTGCGCGTGCCGAGGTCGTTCGTATGCTCCGCGCCCCGAACCGAGTACCCGTAGCTCAATTGGATAGAGCGCCAGACTACGGATCTGGAGGTTCCAGGTTCAAGTCCTGGCGGGTATGCCACTTACGAGTGGTTCGGGTGTCGCGCGCGTCGCTGTCGTTGCAGCTCTGACGCGCCGCGCTGCCGAAACGCCGAGCCACGCTGCCGTGACGCGC
>JAEYTU010000295.1 GCA_023433825.1 Planctomycetota bacterium | reverse complement strand
TTGCAGTGCTCACGCGCCGTCGCCGAGATCAGTCCGGAGCGGCGGAGCTTGTCGAGGTCGGGCAACTTCATCGTTTGCCGACCTCGCGTCGCGCGCCGATCCGCTCGATCCACAGGCGATTGGCGCGGTAGCGCGCCGATGCCGTGTCCTCGATGTCGCGCTGCATCTGCAGCAGACGCTGCCCGAGCACGTGTTGTCCGAACGCTTGGTAGGCGAGCTTCAACCGCTCGATCGGATCGCGGTCGTAATCGACGCGAAGGTCGGCCAGCGTGTCGCCGCGTCCGTCGTGCGAGCCGCCCTTCCGCACGACGACGAGCTGCGCCGAGATCACCGGATGCGTGCGCCCGAGTCCACCGGGCGCCTTGCCGCCCTCTTCGACGAGTGACGTCCCGGCGTCGATCGCGGCGAACAGGCGCTCGGCCATCGGCAGGGCAGCGGCGTCGCGATACGCCTCCTCCATCGCGCGGCGAATCGCCATCGGCAGCATCAGCGCAGAGAAGAAGACGAAGTCCGGCTGGACGACGGTCTCGGCCTTCGACAGCACGGCGTCCCCGGAATGGACATGGCCCTTGCCGTCGGCCGTCAGCACGGCGAGCTGCCGAATGTGCGCCGTCCGCTCACCGTCGATCACGGCCGCGATCGCGGCCTCCGCCGTCTGACCTTCGCCGACGAGTGCGATCGCGCGCGCGGCCCACGTCGAGTCGGGCTTCGCCCCGACGGCGGCGATCCCGTTCGCGCTCCAGTCGATCGAACCGGCCGCGCTGCCCGGAAAGTTCGACACCCGGATCAGCCCGAGGTCGCCGGTGTCCGGGTCCCGGACCATCAGCGTGATGTGGCCGAGGTAGGCCGGCTCGCGCGATTGGCTGCGGGGGATCCCGTCGGCGTCGGTGGCGCGCGGCTTCGGATCCTGCGCGGGCGCCTGCGTCGCGGCGGGCGTGCAGCACGCGAGACCACCGGCGAACGCGAGGATCGCGGCGAAGTGCTGCTTTCGGGTGCGGAACGTCATCGGCGGAGCTTCTAGCCGTTCGCCGCGGACGCGGCCACATGGTTCAGCGGAGGTCGCGATCACGGTCGCGGCCGCGACGCGGGCGCATGCGCACGAGCAGCACGAGGCCGACGACACCGATCAGGACGAGCGGGTGGGTCAGCAGCCGGATCGCGCCGCCGAGAGCTGGCACGACCGGGACGACGCCCTTCGCGATCGCGGCGAGCAGGCCGATCCCGAGGATCACCAGCACGATCTGGAGCAGGACTCGCACGACGTGCCGGTGGGGTGGCGTTCAGCCGATCACGCGCATCGCCTTGCCCACCTTCGTGAACGCGGCGACGGCCTGATCGATGTGTTTCGGTTCGTGTGCGGCGCTGATCTGGACGCGGATGCGGGCCTGTCCCTTCGGCACGACCGGGTACGAGAACCCGATCACGTAGACGCCTTCGTCGAGCATGCGTGCGGCCATCTCTGACGCGACGCGCGCGTCGCCGAGCATGATCGGGACGATCGGATGCACGCCGGCCTTGATCTCGAATCCGGCCTTCGTCATCGCGGTCCGGAACTGCTCGGTGTTCTGCGCGAGGCGATCCCGCAGCTCGGTCGTCGACGACAGCATCTCGAGGCACGCGAGGGTCGCGCCGACGATCGCCGGCGCGAGCGTGTTGCTGAACAGGTACGGCCGCGAACGTTGCCGAAGCAGCTCGACGATCTCCTTGCGTCCCGACGTGAATCCGCCCGATGCGCCGCCGAGTGCCTTGCCGAACGTCGACGTCACGACGTCGACGCGATCTTGGACGCCGTGGAACTCGGGCGTCCCGCGGCCGGTCGGCCCGAAGAAGCCGGTCGCGTGGCTGTCGTCGACCATGACGAGCGCGTCGTACTTGTCGGCGAGGTCGCAGATCGCCGGCAGGTTGGCGACGTAGCCATCCATGCTGAACACGCCGTCGGTCGCGATCAGCCGCGTTCGCGCGCCCTTCGCCTCGATCAGCCGCTGCTCGAGTTCCCACATGTCGTTGTTCGCGTAGCGGAGTCGCTGCGCCTTCGACAATCGGATGCCGTCGATGATCGACGCGTGGTTCAGCGCGTCCGAGATGATCGCGTCCTCGGGCCCGGTCAGCGTCTCGAACAATCCGCCGTTCGCGTCGAAGCACGACGAGTACAGGATCGTGTCCTCGGTCCCGAGGAACTTGGCGACCTGCGCCTCCAGTTCCTTGTGGATGTCCTGCGTCCCGCAGATGAACCGCACGCTCGACAGGCCGAGTCCATGGCTGTCGATCGCGTACTTCGCGGCCCGCATCATCGCCGGGTTGCTCGACAGCCCGAGGTAGTTGTTCGCGCAGAAGACGAGGACCCGTTTGCCGCCGACGTCGACGTGAGCGCCCTGCGGGCTCAGCAGGATTCGCTCGTGCTTGTAGAGGCCGGCGGCGCGGATCTCGTCGAGTTCGGCGCAGATGCGCTTGCGGAAGGAGTCGTACATGGCGGGGCGTGCGGGGAAGGGTGGCGTGCGAAGGCGCGGCATCATCGGTGGGCGATCCGCGCGGACAAGCGTCGCGGTCTGGGCCGCCAGAATTCCGAGGAATGGGGCGACCCCTGGCCAAGGTTTCGGGCACAGCACACCATGCCACGTCATGCGACCTCAGCCTCGAACCCATGCGCTCCCGCTCCTGCTCTGTCTCGCGGCCGTGGTGGCGACGTTCACGTCCTGCAACGACCGGAAGAGCGACGCGCCCCGCCTGCTCGTCGCACCGGTCGTCGAGCCGGCGAATGGCACCGGCGATGTCGAACCGGACGCTGCCATCCGCGTCGTGTTCGCCGAACCGATGGATGCTTCGACCCTGACCGCCGACGCGTGCACGCTGCGTTCGGAGTACGGCGAGATCGAGTTGACCAGCGTCTACGACGCAGACATTCGAACGTGGACACTGACGCCGGTGCGGCGAACGGTGCTCGGCGGTCGGCACGAGTTCCGGATCGCGACGAGCGTGCGCAGCGCCGACGGACGCAGCCCGGCCGCGGAGATCGCCACGGCGTTCACGGTTCGGTCTGGGCGATGGCAAGTCGGCGCGGTGCCGACGATGAGTTCGTCGATCGTCCGCGCCGTCGTGCTCCGCGACGGGACGCCGCTGGTCTTCTCACAGGTCGGCACTGGAATCGGCATCGCCGGGGCCGACGCCGATCTGCGCTGGACGCAGCCGCAGACGCTCTCCGGCGCGACGCTCGTCGACGTCGCGGCGACGGATGCCGGCACGGCGGTGCTGCTGTGCTTGCGCGACGGCGGAGCGACGCTGGCGGTCGTCGAGGTCGATCGACTGCGTATGGGGGAGCCGCGCATCGTCTCGACGCTGGCTCCGGGAACACTCGTCTCGCCGAGCTACCTCCGCGTGGCACCGGGCATCGGTCATCTCGTCGTCTGGTCGGAGTCGGCGACGTCGCCGTCGCGGACGATCACACGCGTCATGGTGCCGTGGCAGACCCCTCCTGGCGGCTTCCGTTTCCCGTACTTCCCGCTGCACAGCGAGACCGCGCTGCTCGCGACGTGGCCGAACGTGGTCGTCGATCCTTCCGGACTCGTCTGTGGCGCGCACTTCGAGCCCGAGGGGCTGTCGCTGTCGCGCTACCTGCCGACGTCGGGTGCACCGACCGAGCACACGTTTCTCGGCTTGCCGGTGTCGACGATCCCAGTGTCGACTGCCGGCGACGCGAACGGCCGGATCGTCGTCGGGTGTCAGGTCGTCGACGGTGCCGATGTCGTCCTCGTCGCGCGACGTTCGGCCGAATTCGCGACGTTCGAACCCGTGCGGGAAGTGCGCCGCGCGCCGCGGCTGACGTCGGAGGCGTTCCACGTCACGCCGGGCGGCGACGGGATCTGGACCTGGCGCGAGGCCGACGACGGGCAGTGGTTCGCGAACTTCGACGGCGCGACCGGCACGTTCAGTGCGCCCGAACCCCTGCCGATGGCGACCCCGAGCCGGCCGGGGGTGTTCGCATTCGACGTCGCCGGTCCCGGAGTGTCGATCGGCCTCGATGCCGCGTTCGGCTCGCCGTTCCTGCAACTGATCGCGTGGCCGTGGCATCCCGAGACCGGATTCGCGGCGCCGGAGGTGGTTCCGGAGTCGATCCCACTCGGTTCCCCGATCGCCCCGCCGACGGTCGCCGTCGACGCGTCGGGTCGCGCTGCCGTGGTCTGGCGCCAGCGCAGTGGACTCGGCAACGCCGAAGTCCTGCGGATCGCCCTGCGTCGATGAACGGCGTCGGCCGCGGTGCGCGGTGCCACGGCGCCGCCGCGCTGCGGACGCCCTTCGGCGACTGACGAATCGGCGACGGCAGCGGTTCGCTTCGCGCGCCGCTGCCGCTACGGCGGCGTGACTCCGATCCGCGCGCCTCTTGGACCGACACGCCGATGCTGACTCGCAGAGGCCTGCTCGCCGGTGCCGCCGCCGCTTGCGTGACGTTCCGCGACGACACGATCGCGCGTCTCGATCGGCTCGACGTCGCGCGGGCGACCCCCGACGACGAGGACTTCTGGCGCGAGCTGCGCGGCCACTTCGACGTCGCCGCCGACGCGGTCTCGTTCAACCACGCCGGGCTGTCGCCATCCCCGCGCGCGGTCCGAGACGCGCTTGCCGCCGAGACCGCCCGTGCGAACGGCAACCCGAGCCGCGTCGTCTTTCGCGAGCAGGAGCGCGAACTCGGCGACGTCCGCCGCCGCCTCGCGACGCTGCTCGGCGTCTGCGAGGACGAGCTCGCGCTGACGCCGAACGCGACGCACGGGCTGCACACGACGATCCTCGGACTCGACCTCGCGCGCGGCGACGAGATCCTGACGACGGCGCACGAGTACTCGCGGACGTTCAGTGCGCTGCGGCAGCGCGAACGTCGCGACGGCGTCGCGATCGTCGAGGTGCCGCTGACGACCCCAGCGGCTGACCCCGACCTCGTCGCAGCATCGATCGTCGACCGACTGACACCGCGGACGCGGCTCGTCGTGCTGAGTCAGGTCACGTACCTGGCCGGACAGATCCTGCCGGTCCGCGCGATCGCCGATGCCGCGACCGCGCGCGGCGTCCCGGTGCTGGTCGACGGCGCGCACGGGCTCGGGCTGCTGCCGGACACGGCCGCCGATCTCGGCTGCGCGTTCTACACGTCGTGTCTGCACAAGTGGCTGGCCGGTCCGATCGGCACCGGCGTGTTCGTCGTTCGCGCGCCGTTCGTCGAACGCTTGTGGCCGCTGCATCCGGCCGACGAGTCGCGCAGCGCTCGGATCACGAAGTTCGAGCAGTGGGGCACGCACGCGGTTGCGCCGTTCCTCGCGCTACGCGAAGCCCTCGCGTTCCACGAACGCATCGGTCGCCAGCGGATCGCCGACCGATTGGCGCTGCTCCGCGCGCGTCTCGCCGCAGCCGTCGCCGACACGCGCGGGCTGACGCTGATCAGCAGCACAGACCCCACGCGCGCCGTCGCGATCGTCGCGATCGCATGCGAACGCGCGACCCCGTCCGCCGTCGCCGACTGGCTGTGGCGCGACCACCGCATCCACGTGACCGTCGCCGACGTCGCCGACCTCGGCGCGATCCGCGTCTCACCTCACGTCTTCACGTCCATCGCCGACGTCGACCGCCTCGCAGCGCTGCTGCGGCACGTCGCCGCACACGGCGTCTGACCCGGAGCCCTTCGATGCAACTCTTCGTTCGCTTCCTCGTCCTCGCGTTGACCCTCGCGACGTGGATCGCCGCCCCACGCGCGCAGACCGAACCGACCGCCGAATCGCAGCGGCTCGCACGCATCGACGCGATCGCGCGCTCGCTGCAGGACCCGGCGTCGGACGCCGTCTCGCTGTTCACCGAAGCCGCGCGACTCGCAGGCTTCACGATTCGCTCCGAGGAACGCGCACTGCTCGCCGAGCCGCTCGCGACGCCCGGCCTGCGGCTCGCGCTGACCGACGCCGAGATCCGCGCCTACACGCAGATGTTCCGCGACGGGCATTCCGTGTCGCTCGCCGACCTGCTGGCCGCGATCGACCACTTGTGGAACGGCATGGGCGTCGACGCGTCCTGCGAGCCGTTCGTCGGCGAATGGCGCCGAAGCGGGTTCCGCACCGGCGCCGCCTCGAGCCGCGCGCTGCTGGTCCTGTTGCAGGCGCTCGGCAGTCACGGCATCGGCGACGCCGGCTGCATCGACCGCGACGGCGACGTCGAACTCGATCCGTTGCAGGCGTTGCTGCTCGTGCGCGTGCTGACCGAGGACCTGCTACTGCCGCTGCGACGCGCGATCGAAAGTGGCGCGGTGCCGGATCCGGCCGTCGCGCCGACCGATCGCCCGCGACGCGGCGGCCCTTCGCGCGACACCCCGCACGCCACCACCGCAGCGATCGACTGGCCCGGTTGGGCCGAGGACGGATTCGCCGGAACGGTGACGACGCTCGTCGGCAAGGGCGTCGAGAACATCGAGAAGATCGGCAAGAAGGTCGCCGAGTTCACCGAGAAGACCGGCCTGTCCGGCGACAAGCTTGGCAAGGGCCTCGGCTACGCGAACGCGATCAGTTCGCTCGCGAAGTGCATCGCGACGTACACGTTCCTGCGCGGCGAGGTTCGCGTCGACGATCCCGGTCAGCCGCTCGTTCGCACGAAGACCGGTCCGAGCGAAAGCGACGCCGGCGAACGCCGCACGCTCGTCGCGCGGTTCTGGATCGACGGCAGCAAGGTCACCGACTGGATGAAGGACAACCGGCCGCTCGTCACGCTGACCGGACTCGACATCGACATGCCGAAGAGCGGCGCGCTGAAGGGCATCGAGACCGAGTGGCAGATCGCGCAGGACCGCCATTCGTCGAAGCATCACCTGATCCAGACCGTGCGCGGCCAGCCCGACATCTCGAAGATCCGCACCGACGACAACGGTGAGGCGCGGATTCGCGTCGAGGGTCGCCCGCAGCCGAAGTCGCTGCATTCGACGCCGGTCTTGCCGGTCGAGAAGCAGGTCGCGATCACGGTCTGGCCGCAGGTCAAGTCGACCGAGATGCAGCAGGACCTCGTCGACGCCGTGTTCGGCGCGCTCGGGATCGTCGGGATCGACGCGAACACCGGCGGAACGTTCAACCCGCTCGGAATCCTGACGCCGGTCATCGAGTCGCTGTACCGGATGAAGTGGAAGGGCGGGCGCAAGTTCGTCCTGCACGTGCGCGACTGGGTGGCCGCCGACGTCGTCGGAACGGCCGAGATCACGATCAAGGCGACCGGCAGCGACTTCCGGCGCGACACCGGTGTCCAGGTCACCTACGACCGGTCGCTCGCGTTCCGCGACGTCGATCTCGCGTCGACCGAGATCGACGTGCCGGCGTTCGACGACAGCATCCTTCGCTTCCTGCCGCCGGCGCAGCGCGAGCAGGTCCTCGAAGGCCGCCGACAGTTGGAGCAGCTCGCGGCGAAACCGTCGTTCCATTCGCAGGAACGCGGCCGCGCCGAGTTGCGAATCCGCGATCGCGAGAGCGGCTATGGCGAGGAGGGGGAGTGTGATCCGAAACCGCTCGACTACGCGACGACGTGGACGGCGGACCTCGCGACCGATCTCGCGGAGCCGTCGGCGGGCCTTCGCATGCTGATCATCGATCTCGACCTGCCGAAGCGGACGGCGACCGTGCGCGTGATGCTGACCGCGATCGCGAACGTCCATGCCGTCAAGCGCGTCGGCGGGAAGTCGACGACGAAGCAGTACGAGGAGGAGATCGGGATCTTCACGGGCCTGACGTTCGCGGCGCCGTTCGACCGCAACGTCGTCCTGCCGCTGGTCGAGACGCAGAACGTCGTGACCGGCGGCGTCGACCTGTACGGCGTCGCGACGATCCCATTCCGGTTCGGTCCGGGAGAGCGATTCCAAGGCACGGCGCAAATCAGCTACACGATCTCGAAGCGACCGAAGGGCGAACGTCGCTGACGCGGCGCGCGTCGGCGCCCGATCTTCGACGCCGCGCTGCCAACGAGGGACACGAGGCGGCATGCTCTGCGCCTCGATGTCCAGCCGCGCCGTCTCGTCCGGGTTCCTGTTCGCGTGTTCGCTCGCGTTCGCCGCGTGCGCGTCGTCGGCGCCGCAGCCGACGCCTGGCGCGCCGATCCCGGTGACCGAGGTCGCGCGCTTCGAGATCCGCGCCGGCGATCGCGCCGTCGGCAACCTCGTCGAGCTGCGTCTCGACGACCCGGGTCAACCGCAGCGCTTCTTCCGGATCGAGAACGAAACCGGCCAATGGGTCGGCTACGCGTCGGCGTCGGGACACTTCTACCGGCGCGTGCCGTTCCAAGACCGCGAGCAGTTCGTCGGGATGTATCCGATGCAACAGGGCCTCGCGCGGCTGTACGAGACCGAGGGTCCGTTCGAGATCCTGCCCGTCGCGCGTGCCGATGCCGGCGACGCTCGCGACGCCGTCGAAGCCACCGCACCGCGCATCCTTCCGATGACCCGAGACAACCGCCGATGACCCGCGCACGTGCCACCGTCTCCGCCTCGAAGGTGGAGATGACCGAGATCGTCTTCCCGAACGACGCCAATCCGCTCGGCAACGTGATGGGCGGCCGCGTCATGCACTGGATCGACATCGCCGCGGCGATCGCCGCCGGTCGCCATGCGCGGACGCCGGTCGTCACGGCGAGCGTCGACAAGATCGACTTCCACCGGCCGGTGCGCGTCGGCGGGATCCTCGTGATCTTCGCGTCGGTCAACTACGCCGGCCGCACGTCGATGGAGTGCGGGGTCAAGGTCTTCAACGAGGACCGCGCGACCGGCAACCGCAGTCACGTCGCGTCGGCGTACCTGACGTTCGTGTCGCTCGATCCCGACACCGGGACACCGCGGCCGGTGCCGGAGCTGGTCTCCGAGACCGAGGACGAGAAGCGCCGTTGCCGCGAGGCGATCGCGCGCCGCGATGCGCGGTTGAAGACGCGCCGCTGACGGAGCCGAGTCGGTGTCGCGCGTCGAACGTCTGCGGCACGACGCGAGTGGCCGCGTCGGGGTCGCGCGAGGTGCCGGCGACGACGTCCGGTGGTTCGAGGCCTTCGCGGGTGCGTTCGGCGACGACGGCGCGCTGTGGCTGGCGGCGAACGACGGACAACGGCTGCTGCGGATCGCCGACTTCGACTTCGAACGCGACGTCGACACGTCGACGGCGGACGTGATCCCGTTCGCGACGGTCGGCGACGCCGCACATCCGCCGCGGTTCGCGTTCGGCCGAGACGGCGTGACGTTCGTCGCCGTCACCGATGTCGCGTCGGGGGTCGTTCGCGTGTTCGAGATCACGCCGGGTCGGCGTCGCACGTCGCCGTCGGAGATCGCCGAGTTGCGCGGCGAAGACCTCGTCGTGTTCCCGGTCGCCAGTCGCGACGACGGCCGGCTCGCGCTGTGGTGCGTCGACGCGACGACGCGGGTTGCGAAGCTCTTGCTGCTCGACGCGCAGCGGCGAACGGCGAACGAAGTCCACGCGGCGCGCGCGCCGATCGTTCCGGTGGCGCCGACGTGGCCTGCGGGCGGTGATCGTGTCGTCGTCGCGTGTGAGGTGGACGACCGGCTGACCATCGGCTGCGTCGACGTCGAGCGGCGCACGTTCGACGCGTGGTTCGTGGTTCGCGGGCGGCTCGAGCGGATGACGGCGCTCGCGGACGGCACGCTGCGTCTCGAAGGCGAGCGCGACGTCGTCGTTGCGGCGGGGCTCCAGGCGCCGGTGTCGTTGCATGCCGTGCCGACGTGGACGGCATCGGAGGCGACGCGCAAACCGCCGCCGCCGGCGTCGTCGCTGCGGACGTTCGTCGAGGCGCGGCTCGGTGGTGTCGCCGACGTTCGTGTCACGTTGCCGAGCGACTGCGAACGTCGCGAGTTGGAGGCGCGGTTCGCCGGTGGGTTCGACGGCGTGTCGTTCGTCTGGCCGGGCGAGGACGCCGCGCGGTTGCACGTCGCGTTCTGCGCGGCGCGCGGCACGTTCGGGGACTTGCTCGCCGACCTGTCGCGGCGGCTCGCGTTGGCGCTGGCGCCGGACGCCGCGCGATACGCGCAGTTGTCGTTCGGCGAAGGTGCGCGCGTCGTGCACGACGATGCGCACTCGCGGTGGCGGATGCTGCTCGTCGACGAAGGCGATCACGTGCTCGTCGCCGCCGGGCGCGCGCCGACGCAGCCGGAGGCGACAGCGGTTCGACGGCTGCGCGAGGTCGCGGCGGCGCTCGAATCGCTCGTGATCGTCGATGCGCGGGGTGCGTCGCGCGCGATCGATCTCGCGCCGACGGCGCCGCGGCCATCGGTGCCGCTCGCGATGCCCGCGTTCGCGATGCCGCTGCCGGCGTCGGTGCGCGAGGTCGAGGTCGAGCGCGTGCGTTCGCGCAGTGGCGCCGAGTGGTGCTTCGAACGGCCGCCGGATTGGCGCGCGTGGCCGGCGGCCGACGTGCCGGCCGGGACGCTCGGACGCGGCGTCGTCGAGCCGTTCGTCGTCGAGCCGTTGACCGTCGTCGCCGCAGTCGACGACGACGAACGGCGGTGCGCGGTCACGATCGCCGCGCGCCCGGCGGTGGACGGCGTTCTGCTCGTCGACTGGCTGGAGGATCGGCAGCGCCGATTCGGTCCACCCGGAGGGTCGGTCGAGGCCGATCGGCGTGTCGGTGCGCAGGTCGGCGTTGGCTATGGCTGCGAGTTCGCGGCCATCACGGGGCATCTGCGCGGGCGCGTCGTGGCCGTCGAGGTCGGCGGCGAGGTGCTTCTCGTGACCGCGCTCGCGCCGCGGCGGCGGTACGACGACATCGTCGCGACGTTGCTGCGGATCGTCGGAAGTGTGCGGCGGGAGCCTGCGGGTGTCCCGACGATGACGCTGTTCCCGCCGGATCCGCGGTCGCGCGCGCTGCGGCCGCTCGTTCGGACGTTGGCGACGGCGTCGGCGGCGGTGGCGAGCGGCGGCGTGGCGGCTGCGCGCCTCGACCCGCCGGCCCGCGCGTGCCTGCATCGGATCGAAGCCGAATGGCTGCCACGGCTGCGCGACGCGTACCGGACCGGCGCCGACGTTCCGTCGCTGGCCGGGCTGCGGCGCGAGGCATTCGCGGCATTCGACGGCGTCGCCGACGACGTGCTGGCGGCCGTCCTCGACCTCGACGATTGGCGCGGCTGACCGCGGCGCTGGCCTCGCGCGGGGTCGGCGGTAGACTCCCCCGCCCTCCATGTCGGCCCAGTACCCCTTCGATCAGTTCTCGTTCTCGGCGAAGTCGCAGACGGCGATCAAGGCTGCGCTCGAACTCGCGCAGACCCTGCAGGACCAGTCCGTCGCGACCGGCCACCTGATCTACGGGCTGACCGTCGACTCGAGCGTCAGCCTGCACCACATCTTCAAGGACCTGAACGTCGACCCCGACATGTTCTCGCTCTACGTGAAGGGCCTGCCGCGCGAGTCCGAGGGGTTCCGCGGGACGTCGTTCAATCGGCACGTGCACACCGTCTTCGAGCGCGCGCAGCAGACCGCGCAGGAACTCGGCAGCAAGCTGGTCGAGCCCGAGCACATGGCGATCGCGATGATGAGCGTGAAGGCGGGGTCCTGTTACGAGACGTTGAAGGAGTTCAGCATCGACCCGGACTACGTTCGGTTGCTCGTGTTGGAGTCGATGGGGTTGGAGGCGGAAGACGCGCCGGAGTGGTTCTAGGAGCCCTGCGGGGG
>JAEYTU010000292.1 GCA_023433825.1 Planctomycetota bacterium | reverse complement strand
GTGCAACGCCTCGAACGAACGTCGCGCGACAACGGCCGACGACGGGTTCGCGTGCGCCGGCGCTGCCGACGGCACCGGCAGGGGCGCTGGCGCCGACGCGGGTCGCGGAGTCGTCGACGCCGCGTCGCCGTCGCCGCCGTTCCACGTCACGCGGTACAGCCCCGACTGCGTGCCGCGTCCGCCGGTCGTGAACCACAGCGCGCCATCGGGGCCGATCGCGAGGTCGGTCACGTTCAGCGGCTTGCCGGTCACGAAGTGCTCGAACGTGCCGCGAAACGACGCGCCGTCGGGCGCGAGGTGCACGGCGAGGATCCGGCCGAACGCCCAGTCGGCGACGAACAGCGCGCGCCGCTCGCGGGCCGCGAAGCGCGTCGCGTCGCCGTGCACGATCCCGGTCGGCGAACCGATGCCGACGTCGACGACGGCCGGCAGCGAATCGGGATGGTCGGCCGGCCACTTGCCGGCGCCGCTGCGCCAGCCGTACTCGCCGCCGGAGACGACGTGCACGATCCGCGTCGGCCGGTACCACGGCAGCCCGATGTCCCACTCCATGTCGGAGTCGAACGTGAACATCTCGCCGTCCGGCGCGAACGCGAGGTCGTAGGCGTTGCGCAGGCCGGCGGCGACGAGTTCGAACGTTCGCCCATCGCGGTCGACGCGCAGCACGTGCCCGCCGGGAGCGCGCACGCCGACAGCGTGGCCACGCGGATCCTCGAGACGCGGCAGCAGCAGGTCCTCGGCGAAGTTCCGGTGCGGCGATGTCGGCGCGAGCCGAGCCGGCAGCGGCGACATGTTGCCGTTCATCAGGTACAGCGCGCCGTCGGGACCGGGGACGACGGCGTGCGCGCCGTGCTCGCCGCCGCCGCCGAGCGCCGCGAGCCTTCGCGACGTCTCGTAGCGGCCGTCGCCGTCACGGTCGTCGAGTCGGTACAGGCCGTAGCCCTCGACGCCGGCACCCTGCGCGAACAGCGCACCGTCGACGACGCAGAAACCCATCGAGCCGCGCGGCGTGCCGTCGAGTCGCTCGAAGCGCGTCGTGGCGCCGTTCGTCGTGATGCGGGCGAGTGGTCCGTTCTCGATCGAGACCAGCGCGTGACCGGCCGCGTCGAAGCCGAGCGCGATCCACGAGCCCTCGCCGACGCCGGACGAACGGACGAGTTCGACGCGATAGCCGTCGCGCACGGTCAGCGAGTTCGCGGGCGTCGCGACGCGTTCGGCGAACGGATCCGACCACGGCGCCGTCGGCCCGTTCGTCGGGCCGAACGAATGCGCCGCCGGCCACGCCGCGTCGTCGAAGTCGAGCGCGCGCCACGCGTCGCCGCTTTGGCGTTGCAAGTCGAGCGCGCGCCAACGTTCGTCGGTGACGATCGGCTCGGGTGGTGCCGATCCGCCGGCGAACGTCAGCCGCAGCGCGAACGCCGCTGGCCCGTCGTCGTTGCGCGCCTCGACGGCGATCACGTGGCGACCGGCGGCGAGGGGCCCGAGCTCGACGGGACCGTGCGGGCGTTCCCATTCGTCGCCGTCGAGGACGCGGCGGCCGTCGAACGACGCGACGAAGCCGTTGTCGGCCGTCGCGAGCAGGCGCGCGTTCGTGACGTCGGCGGCGAGGTCGAACGTGCGTCGCAGCGCCACGCGTTGACCGGCGCGCGCCGGCGGCGGCGTCCAGATCCACTCCGGCGAACGGGCGACCGGAGTCAGCTGCAGGCCGCGAAAGCGCACCGTCATCGGCGGACCTGCGTGCAGTTGCAGCGCGATGCAGCCGCGCTGCGCGGCGGACGGCGACATGTCGACGACGTCGACCATCGTCGCGCCGTTGATCGCGTGCGTGACACGCGGCCCGACGGCGCGCACGACGTAGCGGTTCCAGCCGCTCGTGACGTTGCGTTGCAGCTCGTCGCGACTCGCGAACGTCGTCACCGCGCGGCCGCCACCGGCGTCGAGTCGCACGCGTTCGCCGCGCTGCGCGAGGATGCCACGGCCACGTTCCTCGTAGAGGATCCCGGTGTAGCTGGCGCCGGCTTCGATGTCGGCTTGGTAGCCGCCGACGACGTGATCGTTCGGCGATCCGACGACGTGGCTGCGGTACTGCACGCCGGAGTTGCCGCCTTCGATTCGGTACTCGAACGTCAGCTCGAAGTCGGCGAACGCGCCGTCGTGCACGAGATACGTGTTGCGCGTGCACGGCTGTGCGGCCGTCGAGCGACCGACGATCGCGCCGTCCTCGACCGACCAGAAGCGCGCGTCGCCGCGCCATCCGGCGAGTGACGTTCCGTCGAAGAGGGCGATCGAGTGGTCGGGTTGCTGCGCGGGGGCGACCGACGCGACCCCCCAGCAAACCGACGTGATGGCGACGCAGACGAGCGTTCGGCGAGTCATCGGGCGCGGGACTCTACCCGCGCCGCGTCACGTGCCGACCGTCATCGTCAGCAGGTCCGACGTCGCGACGCCGAGACCCGGCAGTCGCGAGTCGATGACCATCGCTTGGAAGTGGACGTTCAACCCACTCAGCGTCGGATCGTTCGGGATCGCGATCGGCAGCGTCGCCGTCGACGACAACACGCCGAGCACGACGGCGTGGTTCGCATAGATGCTGCAACCCGGATTGCCGAACGGTGCCAGCGACAAGGGCAGCACGATCGGCCCCCAGTTCTGCGTCGTCGTGCCGAGCGTCAATGCGAACGACGCGCCGGTCGGCCCTTGGTCCGCGCCGATGTTGACGGTCTCCCCGATGCACGGCAGCCCGCGGCGCGACATCCGCACGGTCACGTTCGCGAAGTCGGCGCAGCCGACGCCGCTGACGGTGAACGCGCCGCTGCAGCCGGTTTCGATCTCGAAGCCCTTCGCGAACTGGACGCCAGCGCCGTGCGGCCCGATCAGCGTCGCAACACCGGAGATCGGGTTGATCCGATACAGCGAGTCGTCGTTCGAGTTCGCGCCGTACATCGTCCCGTCGGGCGCGAACGACATGCCTTGGTAGCCGGCCGGCGTCGTCGTCGAGACCAGCGTCGCGGCACCGGTCAGCTTGTCGATCCGGTAGATCGCTGCGGGCGAGAAGTTGATCGCCCACAGCACGCCGTTCGCGTCGGTGTCGATCGCGCCCGTCAGCGCCACACCCGTCGGTCCGAGCAGCGTCGTCGCGCCGGTCGTCGGGTCCATCGCGTACATCTGGTTCGACTGGTTCAGCAGGAAGAACTGTCGCGTCGTCGGATCCCAATCGATGCCCTGCCAACCATTGGCGGGATTGGCGACGTGCACGCGCGTGAACGCTCCGGTCGCCGTGTCGATCGTCCCGACGGCGCCGCCGGCGAGATCGATCGTCCACAGCGTCTGCGTGTCCGCGCGCCACGTCAGTCCGGCCGGCGTCGCCAGACCGACCGCCGTCGACCCGACGAGCGTTGCGGCGCCAGTCGCGAGATCGACCGAGAACAATTGATCGAGATTGCTGTCGATCAACCAAGCGCGCGGTGATTGCGCAGCGACCGGCAGCGTCGCGAACAGAAGGGCCGCGAGACGGAGGGTGTGCATCGGCGGAAGGCTATCCCGCCGAGTTCACATTCCGACTCTCATCGTCAGCAGGTCCGAGGTCGCGACGCCGAGTCCCGGCAATCGGGAATCGATGACCATTGCCTGGAAGTGCACGTTCAATCCACTCAGCGTCGGGTCGTTCGGGATCGCGATCGGCAATGTCGCCGTCGACTGCAGCACGCCGAGCACGACCGCGTGGTTCGCATAGATGCTGCAACCCGGATTGCCGAACGGTGCCAGCGACAGCGGCAGCACGATCGGCCCCCAGTTCTGCGTCGTCGTGCCGAGCGTCAATGCGAACGACGCGCCGGTCTGACCCTGATCGGCGCCGAGACGGACGGTCTCTCCGATGCACGGCAACCCGCGGCGCGACATCCGCACGGTCACGTTGGCGAAGTCGGCGCAGCCGACGCCGCTGACGAGGAACGCGCCGCTGCAGCCGTTCTCGATCTCGAACCCCTTCGCGAACGCGACTCCGGCGCCGTGCGCGCCGATCAACGTCGTGACGCCGGTCACCGGATCGATCCGGTACAGCGAGTCGGTGGTCGTGTTCGCGCCGTACAGCACGCCGCCCGAGTCGAACGAGAGCCCTTGGAAGTTGACGGGAGTCGTCGTGACGACGGGCGTGGCCGCGCCAGTGGTCTTGTTGACGTGATACAGCGTCCCGTTCGAGAACCCGATGCCCCAGAGCACGCCGTTCGCGTCGGTTTCGATCGCCGTCATCAATGGCGCGCCGGTGGCGCCGAGCAGCGTCGTCGCGCCGGTCGCCGGATCCAGCGAGTACATGTTGAAGTCCTGATTCAGCAGGTAGAACCGCTGCGTCGTTTGATCCCAGTCGATTCCCTGCCAGCCCCCGGTCGGGTTGGCAATGAACACCGACGTGAACGCGGCCGTCGTCGTGTCGATCGTTCCGACTTCGCCGCCGGCCAGATCGACCGTCCACAGCGTCTGCGTGTCGACGCGCCACGTCAGACCCGCGGGAGTGCCGAGGATGCCGGCCGTCGAGCCGACGAGCGTCGCTGCGCCCGTGGTCAGGTCGACGGTGAAGAGTTGATCGCGATCGCTGTCGACCAACCACGCGCGTTGCCCTTGGGCAGCCAGTGGGACGACGGAAGCGACGCAGAGTCCGAAAAAGATGGAGGAGACGAGGTGAGGTGCCATCACCGGAACGTATCCGCCCGAAGGAGATCGGGCATCCGGGCGCACGTCGCGGCGATCGGCCGTACCGCGCAGTCGGCGGCGTCGCATCGCCGATCGCGACGCTGACATCGAACGCACGCGGCCGGCGACGCCCGGGGGATCACGGACGTGATCTCGGGCGTCCCGGCCGCTCACGATCGCGAGCCGTGAGTGCCGCGCGCGGCACGGTAGGCCGGCGGCGGCACTGTCCGATGGCGGCCCGCGATGGGCCGCGAT
>JAEYTU010000246.1 GCA_023433825.1 Planctomycetota bacterium | reverse complement strand
ACGCCGACCTGGCGCAGGACGGCGCCGTCGTCGCGTTCGGCGATTCGCTGGCGACGCGCGAACGGATCGAGGCCATCGCGCTGCGCGTCCGGCTCGCCGTGCGGCCGAACGATCCGCGGATCGCGTCCGACGTGCTGCGGCTGCAGCAAGTCGTCCGGCGCCCGGGCCGGTTGTCGACGCAGACGACGGCGCAGGTGCTTCTCGCGCTCGGCCAAGCGTTCGACGCGGCGAACGCGGTCCCGGCTGCGACGTCGGTCGACGTGCAGCTCGGCGAGACGACGCTGACGCTGCGGCCCGGCGAGACGACGACGCTGCCGGCCGGCCCTGGCGCCGAACTCGCGTTCCGCGGCGATGGGCGGGCGTTCGTCGTCGTCGAGACGGCCGGGTTCCGCGAACTCCCGGTTGCGAGTGGACCGCAGCTCGCGCGGACACCGACGTGGACGTTCGTCGACATCGCCGGCAAACCGGTCGAGGAACTGCGACGCGGCGAGATCTACGACGTCGTGTTGATGTTCCCCGCGGGTGCGATGGGGGCGCACCAACTGGCGACGGTCGTGTTGCCGGGCGGGTGCGAGTGGGAGCCGGTGTCGCGATGGAAGGCCGAGAAGGACGACGTGACGGTTGCGTCGGTCAACGTTCGTGACGATCGCGCGCTGCTGTTCCGGACGACGGCGCGCAAGGGCGGGACGTTCCGGGCGCGAATGCGCGCCGTGTTCCCGGGGACCGTCGCGGCCGGCGGACTCGTCGTCGAGGAGCTCTACGAGCCGACGTCGGCGACGCGCTTCGCGGGTCCCGCGCAGATCGTCGTCCGCGGATGACGGTCGTCGTCGAGGCACCGAAGCGATCGCGCCGCCGCTTCGTGCGGCGCGCCGTGATCGCATTCGCCGTGCTGGCCTCGCCGTTCGTCGTCGAGGCCGCGCTGAACGTCGCCGACCCGCTGCCTTGCGGGTTCCTACAGCGGCATCCGCCCGCCGTGCGCTACGTCGATCGCAACGGCGAGCTGCTGTGGGTGCGGCCGTCGGCGCGTGGCTATCGGTTCGACGTGACGCCCGACGACGTCGCGGGCTCGCTGCTCGACGCGCTGCGGATCGCCGAGGACAGCCGCTTCGCGTCGCACGGCGGCGTCGACTTCGGCGCCGTCGCTCGGGCAGTTCTGCAGGCGATCGCGAACGGCCGCGTCGTGTCGGGCGCGTCGACGCTGACGATGCAACTCGCGCGGCTGCTCGAACCGCATTCGCGTTCGTTGTGGGGCAAGCTGCACGAGATGCGGCGCGCGCGGCAGCTCGAGGCGCGGTTCGACAAGGCGACGCTGCTCGGCGCGTACCTGAGCCATGCGCCGCTCGGCGGGCGCTTGTATGGGTTCGAGGCCGCGGCGCTGGCGTGGTTCGGCAAGCACGCGCGCGACCTGTCGCTCGCCGAGTCGGCGATGCTCGTCGCGATGCTGCCGGCGCCGTCGCGACGTTCGCCGCTCTCGCCGGCGGGGATGCTGCGCGCGCATCGCGATCGGCTGCTGCTCGACATGCATGCCGCGGGAGTGATCGACGACGCAGCGCTCGCGGCTGCCGTGGAAGAGCCGTTGCCGACCGCGGCGACGCCGTGGCCGGCGTTCGCGCAGCACGCGTGTCTCGCGTTCGACGGCAGTTCCGATGGGGCGTTCGGCGGGGACGCCCATTGCGATGGGATCGTGGAGACGACGATCGACGGTGCGCTGCAGCGGCGCGTCGACGACGTCGTTCGACGCGAGCGGATGACGGCGATCGACGGGATCGCCGTCGTCGTCCTCGAACGCGGTGGTGCCGCCGCCCCCGATGGCGTGTTGCGCGCGCTGGTCGGTGCGACGGCGGAGGAGCGGCTGCCCGGCGACGACACGCGTGCGCAGCGCAGCGCCGGCAGCACGTGGAAGCCGTTCCTGTTCGCGCTGGCGATCGAACTCGGCGCCGTCGCGATCGATGGCCTCGTCGACGACCGTCGGATCGAGTTCGCCGATTGGCGGCCGGCGAACTTCGATCCGGGGCATGCGGGGGCGATGCGGGCGGCCGATGCGCTGTTCGAGTCGCGCAACCTGCCGGCCGTGCGATTGCTCGCGGCCGTGACGACGCAGCGGTTTCGTACGCTGCTCGAGCGCCTCGGCCTGCCGCTGCCGGCGCGCGCGCTACATCTCGACGCGGCGCTTGGCACCTTGGCCGTCGCGCCGCGCGACCTCGCCCGCGCCTACGCGCGGTTCGTCGATGCTCCCGAGGCCGTCGGTCTGTCGCGCGCGTCGGTCGACGCCGTTCTCGAGGCGATCCGTCAGGACGGTGTCGCGATCAAGACCGGCACGTCGTCCGGCCGCCGCGACGCCTGGGCCGTCGGCGTGACCCCGACCCACGTCGTCGTCGTCTGGCACGGCCAGCGCGACGGCCGCGGCGATCCCAACCTCGTCGGCCGCCACGCGTCCGTCCCGCTCCTTCGCGCCGTCGTCGATGTCGTGGCAAAGTGAAACAAAGGTGCCTGGCACCTTCGTTTCACTTCCTCCCAGAAAGTGAAACGTTCGTGCCAGGCACTTTCGTTTCACTTCCACGCGACGACGACGCCGCGTGTCGTCGATCACCGGTCGAGAACGTGATGCATGACTGACGCGCCGAAACCACGTCGCCGCCGTCGCAGTCCCGACCTGCTGCCGGGTGTCGCGTGTCTGGTCGTCGCGCTGATGACCTTGACGACGGATGACCGCTTCCGCGATTCGATCGGCGGCCGATTCGATCGGCCCATCGCCCCGTTGGGACTGCTCGCGACGGCCGCTGCCGCGTTCTTCCTGCTGCGCGGCCTCCGCGACGAGTACCTCGAACGCCGCGACTCGCGCTGGCGGTGGGCGATCGGCGCGACCGTCATCCTCTGCGTCGGCCTGGCCACCATTCACGGCGTGCGTCTCGTCGAAACGCTGCTCCGGCACTCGCGACACTGGTGAAGTCAGCCGACGCCTTCCGCCCCGGCCCACTCACCCGCCGCGCGTGTGCATCTCCAACCGCGGATCCGCGCGCAGCTCCGGCGACGCGACGAGTGGACGGCGATCGGCGAGCGCGACGCGCTCTTCGGCGCCGCGGTCGCGGCGATGGCGCCACGTGTCGGCGAGCAACGCCGCCAATTGCTCCGCCGTCGCACCCGCGCGCAGCGGCGTTCGCAGATCCAGCCCGTGCTTCGCATACAGGCACAGGTACCACGTCCCGTCCGCCGTCAAACGGCTGCGATCACAACTGCGACAGAACGGCGTCGTCGTCGACGCGACGATCCCGAACGTCGTGCCGTCGTCGAGTCGGAACCGCTCGGCCGGCGCTGACCCGCGCCCGTCGACCGGCGTCAGCGTTCCGTGCCGCCGCGCGATGCGCGCGAGGATCTCGCTCCGCGCGACGACCTTGCCCGGTTCCCAATGCGTCGCGCCGCCGACGTCCATGTACTCGATGAACCGCAGCTCGGCGCCGACGTCGCGCGCGTAGTCGAGCAGCGACTCGATCTCGTCGTCGTTGACGCCGCGGATCAGCACGGTGTCGAGCTTCGTTCCGACGAACCCCGCCGCCGCTGCGGCCGCGATCCCGGCCAGCACGCGCGCATGGTCGTCGCGCCGCGACAACGCCCGGAATCGCGCGGGATCGAGCGTGTCGATGCTGATCGTCAACCGACGCAGCCCGGCCTGCTTCAACGCCTGCGCATGATCCGCGAGCAGGACGCCGTTCGTCGTCATCGCCAAGTCGCGCACGCCCGGCTTCCGCGCGAGCGCGTCGACCAGCACGACGACGTCGCGCCGCAGCAGCGGCTCGCCGCCAGTCAACCGCACCGTGTCGACCCCGAGCGAGACGAACGCGTCGACGAGCCGATCCATCTCCTCCAGGGTCAGCACGTCGGCGCGCGGCAGCCAGACGTAGTCGGCCTCCGGCATGCAGTACGAGCACCGCAGGTTGCACCGGTCCGTGACCGACAGCCGCAGGTTGCGGAGCGGCCGACCGAGCCGGTCGAGGAGTGGGGTGGCGTTCACAGTTCGAGGTAGACGCTCCCGTCCTGGACGACGACCGGGATGCACGGCAGCTTCGTCGTCGGTTTGACGTCGCACTGGCCGTCGGTCACGTCGAACGACCACGAATGCCATGGACACGTGATCTTCGTGCCGTCGAGGTAACCCTCGACGAGCGGGCCACCTTGGTGCGGGCAATCGTTCGAGACCGCGTGGTAGCGGCCGTCGACGTTGCAGAGTGCGAAGTCCCGGCCGTCGGCCGTGACGAGGATCATCTGACCAGGACGAACGGCATCGGTCGCGGCGACCTTCACGAGCTGCGTCATGCGGGGAGCGTTCTAGACGCGGGTGCGGGGATGGGGAAGTGCTGTCGCGCGCGGTATGCACGCTGGCGGCGACGGCACCGTTGGAACGTTTCGGCCTCCGGTCCATAACCGCCGCCTTCGCGGCGCCTGTCGGCGTCGCGCGATCCACAGTTCGCAACGGAGACTCCGCACATGCGCGTTCCGATCGCTTCCACGGTCCTGCTCGTTCTCGCTGCCGGGTGCAGCACCGACGCAGGCGCCAAGGCGCACACCATCCCGACCGATGCGTCGGCTTCCCTCGTCCTCGAAAAGACCCCTTGAGCATCCTGCGTCGCCACCGTGCGTGGCGCACTCGGGCGTTTGCCGGGCGTCGGTGAGGTCGCGATCACCAGGGGGGATCGCAACTTCAAGGTCGCCTACGACAGCAAGCAGGTCTCCGTCGACG
>JAEYTU010000214.1 GCA_023433825.1 Planctomycetota bacterium | reverse complement strand
CGGCCGTCGGCGGCGGTCGAACCTTCGCGCTCATGTGGACGCGCGCGCCGGCGACCGGCTGCCCGAGGTCGTCGACGACGACACCGTGCAGTTCGGCGGCCGCCCGCGGGACCGTCAATGCGAACGTCACGGCGTCGACGCCGCCTTGGATCACGACCTCGAACCGACGATCGAACGGCGCGGCGAACGCGATCCGATGCGAACCCGGCGCCAGCCGCGGCGTCTCGAAGCGCCCATCGGCGCCGGTGCGGACGCTGGCCGACCACGCGCGCCCGCCCTTGCGGTCGCGGAGGATCGTGAACACGACGTCCGCGATCGGCACGCCGGCCTCGTCGGCGACGGTGCCGCGTGCGATCGCGCCCCGCTCCAGCACGACGTCGCCGAGCGCGGAACCTTGTCTGCTCCCGCGCACGGTCAGCCTCTCGTGGACGTGCCCGTCCGCCGAGACGACGAGGTCCAGTTCGCCGCCGACCAGCGGCTCGTAGCGAAACGTCCCGCTCGCGTCGGCCTGCACCGCGCGATCGTCGTCGGTGAGGGACGCGTCGGCGATCCGCGCGCCGGGGATCGGTCGCCGCTCGCGATCGACGACGCGGCCGACGATCGGTGGGTTGTGCTGGTTCGCGTTCTCGGGCGTGGCGAGTTCCCGACGTCCCGCGCCGTCGGTCGCCGTGCGCGGATCGTCGTCAGCGCGTGCGCCCGCGTCGGCGTCGGTGTCGGCATCGGTGTCGCCGGCGCTGTCGCCGACGACCGCCGTGACCGGAATCTCGGGAATCGGCGACCCCGAGACGAGGGTCCAAGCCACAGCGCCGGCGATGACCGCGAGCAGGACGACGACGACGGTGAATTGGATCCGAGGCATGGGTTCGCAGGTCGGGGCCTTGTTCCGATCAGGGTTCGAGCTTCACGCGGTGTTCGAGGGCCGCGACGTCGTGCCAGACTTGGCCGAGCGCACGCGGTCCGCGTCCCGCCCCGGCATCGAGGATGTCGAGCATCCCGACCGGGACGCCGCGGACCGTGATGCGTCCGTGCACATCGGTGCGCGGCAGCAGCAGCGGCGGCGCGTTGCCGATGCCTGTCGAGAGTGCGAGTACTCGCCCGGCGACCGGAGCGCCCTGCTCGTCGACGAGGTGAATCGTCAGCGGGGCCGTCGTCACGTCCGTGAACTGCAGGCTGCGATCCGCCGGGATCAAGTTCGGTCGTGCAGCCGTCCGGAGCGGACCGATCCGACGACCCTCGGCGTCGGTCACGTCGACCTCGAGTTCGAGGACCAGTCGCGTGCTCGGACCGCGGTAGCGCAATTTGCCGTCGAACGACGTCATCAACCGCCGCGTCCAGACCGTCACGGCGCCGGTCGCTTCCGACGAGATCGCATGCACGTCGACGAGTTCGCGCGGGTGCAGCTGCCCATCGACACGCGGCATCGCGACGACGATTGCTGGGACGCCGACGTTGCCGTCACAGACGACATGACGCGTCTCACCGGATCGCAGCGAGAGCAGCCGTCGGCCGACCTTCATCGGTTCCGGCGCTGGCCAGAGGCTCGGGTGCAGACGCACGTCCCAGTCCCCGTCCGGCACGCCGTGCATCCGGAAGCGGCCGAGCTCGTCGACGAACATCCATCGAGCCTGGGACTTCTCGGGCGGCCAGATCACGCGTTCGTCGGCGACGTTCGTCAGCAAGACGCGCCCACTCGTGCGCGGCTCGAACTGGCCGACGACGACCGCGCCATTCGGGACGACGATCGACTCGCGCGGCTGTGTGACGACGAACCGATCGCGCTCGTACGCGGGGAACGCACCTTCGACGCGGAGTCGCAACAGCCGACGTTCGGGCAGTCGCACGCGGACGTGACCGTCCAAGATCGTCGCCGTCAGGTACGGGATCGGCTCGCGGAACTTCGGCTCGACCGTCGGGTCGGCGTGCACGATCAACGTCGCCTTCTTGACCGTCGTCGTGTCGCTGAGGTGGATGCGGAATTCGACCTCGCGGCCTGGCTCCGGGACCACGACCCCCGACCAGTCACGTTCGGTCAGATCGACCGCGAAGACTTCGGTCGGCACCAGCGCCCGGCCATGCGGACGGATCACGCACAGATACTCCCCACGCGGGAGCGTCAATCCGAAGCGGCCTCCCGGATGCGTGCGCCGGCTCGATCGCGGCGCGAGGGGTCGTCCGCCGCTGGCCGCGTACAGATCGACGCCGTACCGCTCGATCGGCACACCGGCCTCGTCTCGCACATCGATGGCGAATCGGAAGCCACGGCGCAGCACCACGCGCCGCTCCGACCTGCCGTCGTCCACGAACGACAGCAACGCCGGATCGTGACCGTCGGCCGCAGCGGCCAACTCGACGCCGCCGGCGAACGGCGCCGACGTGAACAGCGCGAAGCGTCCGGTCGGCGCTGTCGACGTCGTCGCCTCGCGGCGCGGCGGCTTCCAGCCGCGGATGCGGACCTGGGCACCGCCGATCGGGTCGCCGCGGTCGTCGACGACGACGCCTCGCAGCGCGGCACCAGGACGCGGCACGCTGAAGTCGAACGCGACGGCATCGGCGTCGGTCGGAATCGTGACTTCGAAGCGGCGATCGAACGGCGCGGCGAACGTGACTTGGTGCGTTCCCGGCGCGAGTCGTGGCGTGACGAATCGTCCCCCGGCGTCGGCGCGCACTCGCAGGACTTGGCGATCACGAGCGGCGACGGACCGCATCGCGAACTCGACGTCCCCGATCGGCACGCCAGCCGCGTCGGTCACCATCCCGCGCCCCTCCGGACCCCGGATCAGCACGATCTGGCCGGCGTCGAACGGTTCGTCACGGCCACGCAGTTGGCGCACTTCGGTGACGAAGCCATCCGCCGCGACCTCGATGCGGAGTTGCCCCGCCGCCGACGGCATGTAGCGGAACGTTCCCTCGTGGTCGGAGACGCACGCCGCTGCAGCGTGCGCGGCTTCGGCGCCAAACGCCGGCTCGCGGATCGTCGCGCCTCGGATCGCCCGGCCCGATGCATCGACGACGTGCCCGGTGACGGCGTGGATCTCGTCCGGCGACGCCGCCTCGACGGCTCGTCGATCGCCGAGCGCGTCTGTCGCCCTCGTTCGATCCTCGGCGTCGGGAGCCGCAACGACGCTCTCGTCGCCCTCGATCTCGGTGACCAACAGTCGCGGAACCTCGGCCCCGACTCCGAACGCGATCGCAGTCGTTGCCACGATGGCGAGCAGCAGCGCAATCACGATCAGGGCTTGGACACGAGGCATGGCAAGGGATCGGGGCCGAGACGCGGGGCAGGGCGGGCGCCTCGACGCAGGACGAGGCGATCTACTCCGCGCGCGCGACGACTCTATGCTCCGCCCGCTCCGACCTGCGACCCGACCACCGATGCCCCTGTTCGACTTCGCCTGCCGCGGCTGCGGCCACGTCTTCGAGGATCTGATCACGAATGCCGAGGCCGCGGCGCCGACGGCCGTCGCCATCGCCTGCCCGAAGTGCGGCGACACCGACACCGAGCGTCAGCTCGGCCGGTTCAGCATCCCGCGTTCGACCGGCGCCCGCGAGATCCCCGACATGCCGTCGTGCGGACGCTGCGGCGAGAACCGGCCGCCGTGCGGGAATTGACCGCGTGATCGGCGCCCTACGTTCCCTACCCTCCCTCGCCATGCGCACCCCACTCGGGACGACCGCGTTCGTCCTCTCGCGGATCGTCGCCGTCGCGACCACCGTCACTCTCGCTGCACAGTCGGTCCCGCAGGCCTACGTCGGCGCGCGCCTGCTGCCGATCGACGGCCCACCGATCGAGGTCGGCACGCTGGTCGTGCACGAAGGCCGGATCGTCGCGATCGGCCCGGTCGACGGGGTCACGATCCCCGATGGCGCACAGCGGCACGACATGAGCGGCAAGGTCCTGATGCCGGGCCTCGTCTGCAGCCACACGCACATCGGCGCGATCGCCGGCGCCGATTCCAGTTCACCGATCCAGCCCGAGGTGCGCGCGCTCGACGCGATCAACGTCCGTGACCCCGGCATCCAGAAGGCACAGGCCGGCGGCATCACGACCGTCAACTGCATGCCGGGATCCGGCCACTTGCTGTCGGGGCAGACCGTCTACCTGAAGCTGCGCGACGGCCGCACGATCGACGACCTGCTGATCCGGATGCCCGACGGCAGCATCGCCGGCGGCATCAAGATGGCGAACGGGACGAACCCGCAGCGCGACCCGCCGTTCGCCGGGACGCGCGCGAAGTCGGCGGCGCTGATGCGCGCGCAACTGCTGAAGGCGCGCGAGTACCGCGACAAGATCGCGCGCGCCGACGGCGACGCGAGCAAACTGCCCGAGCGTCATCTCGGGCTCGAGGCACTCGTCGAGGCGCTCGACGGCAAGCGGATCGTCCACCACCACACGCACCGTCACGACGACATCGTCACGGTGCTGCGGATCGCGAAGGAGTTCGAGTTCCGCGTCGTCCTGCACCACGTCAGCGAAGGCTGGCGCGTCGCGCCCGAGATCGCGGCGGCGAACGTGCCGTGCTCGGTCATCGTCATCGACAGCCCCGGCGGCAAGCACGAGGCCGCGAAACTGTCGTTCGACACCGGCGCCGTGCTCGACCGCGCCGGAGTGCTGGTCGGATTCCACACCGACGACCCGATCACCGACTCGCGTCTGTTCCTGCGTTCGGCGGCGCTCGCCGTGCGCGCCGGCATGGATCGCGATGCAGCGTTGCGCGCCGTGACGATCGCGAACGCGCGGATGCTCGACCTCCAGGATCGGATCGGCACGTTGACGGTCGGCAAGGACGCCGACTTCGTCGTGCTCTCCGGCGACCCGTTCAGCATCTACACGAACGTGCTCGAGACCTACGTCGACGGCGAGAAGGTCTTCGACCGCGCCGACCCGAAGGACCGCCTGTTCGCGTTCGGCGGCTACGGCGCGAGCCACGACCAAGCGTTCCACATGTGCTGCTTCGGCCAGCAGGCGGAGAACCAGTGATGCGCGCATTCGCACCGTTCGCGTCGATCGCATTCCTCGCCGCCGCGTGTTCGGCGCTTCCGCAGGACACCGAACGCGCGACCCAGGTCGTCCTCGCCGACACGCTGTGGACGATGGCCGGCGCACCGCTGCAAGACGCGGCCGTCGTCGTCGCCGGGAGCAAGATCCGCTACGTCGGCCCGCGCACCGGAGTCGAGCTTCCCGACGGCGTTCCGATACTGCGCGCGAAGGTCGTCACGCCGGGCCTGATCGACGCGCGCGCGACGGTCGGACTGAGCGGGCTCTACAACGTCCCGCACGACCAGGATCAGGTCGAACGTTCGGCGCCGATGCAGCCCGAGCTGCGCGCCGTCGACGCGTTCAACGCGCGCGACGAACTCGTCGACTGGCTGCGCGGGTTCGGCATCACGACGGTGCACACCGGGCACGGACCCGGCGCGCTGATCTCGGGGCAGACGTTCGTCGTCAAGACGCGCGGGCGCAGCGCCGACCAGGATCAGTTGCGCGGACTGACGATGATCGCCGCGACGCTCGGCGACGGTGCGCGCGCGCAGGGCAAGGGCCCGGGGACGCGCGCGAAGGCGGTGGCGCTGCTGCGCGAGGAACTGCTGAAGGCGCGTGGCTACGTCGCGAAGCGTGCGAAGACGGAAGGCGATCCGACGGCGGTCGACCTGCGCCTCGAAGCGCTGGGCAAGGTGCTCGCCCGTGAGGCGCGGCTGCTCGTGACCGTTCATCGCGCGCACGACATCCAGAGCGCGCTGCGCGTGGCGGCCGAGTTCGAGATCGACATCGTTCTCGACGGCGCCGCCGAGAGTTATCTGCTGCTCGACGAGATCAAGGCGGCGAACGTGCCGGTGCTGCCGCATCCGCCAATGGCGCGCGCGAGCGGTGAGCTGGCGAACGCGACGATGGAACTGCCGAAGCTGCTGGCCGACGCCGGGATCCCGTTCGCACTGCAGAGTGGCTACGAGGGCTACGTGCCGAAGACGCGCGTCGTGCTGTTCGAGGCCGGCATCGCCGTGCGGTACGGGCTTCCGTTCGAACGCGCACTCGCCGCGATCACGATCGATGCGGCGCGGTTGCTCGGGGTCGACGCGCGCGTCGGTTCGATCGAGGTCGGCAAGGACGCCGACCTCGCGTGTTTCGACGGCGATCCGTTCGAGTACGTGACGCGATGCACGGCGGTCGTGCTCGATGGCGAAGTCGTGTCGACGACGCCGCGGTGAACGAGATGAGTGAAGCGAAGATCCTGGACGGAAAGGCCCTGGCGCGGCGGTTGAACGACGAACTACGCGTGCGCGTCGCGGCGTTCACGGCGCGACGCCGCGCGCCGAAGCTGTGTGTGCTGCGCGTCGGCGACGACCCGGCGTCGGCGGTCTACGTTCGCAACAAGGCGAACACGGCGGCGACGGTCGGGATCGACGGTGAGGTGCTGCACTGGCCGAGCGCGACGCACGCGGACGTTCTCGCACAGGTGCAGCGTTGGAACGCCGACGACGGGGTCGACGGGATCCTCGTGCAACTTCCGCTGCCGAAGGGGATCGACGCGCAGGCGATCCTCGACGCGATCGATCCGAGCAAGGACGTCGACGGGTTCCACGCCGAGAACGCCGGGCTGCTGAGCCAGGGGCGGCCGGGCATCGTCGCGTGCACGCCGAAGGGCGTCATGCGGCTGATCGCGGAGGCGCGCGGCGAGTTGTCGGGCCTTCACGCGGTCGTCGTCGGACGCAGCAACATCGTCGGCAAGCCGCAGTCGATGCTGCTGCTGAACGCGGACTGCACGGTGACGGTCTGTCACAGCCGCACGCGCGACCTCGCAGCGATCGTCGGTCAGGGCGACATCGTCGTCGCCGCCGTCGGCCGGGCCGAGATCGTGCGCGGCGAGTGGATCAAGCCCGGCGCGATCGTCATCGACGTCGGGATGAACCGCGTCGGCGACAAGCTCGTCGGCGACGTCGAGTTCGCCGCCGCCGCGCGCCGCGCCTCCGCGATCACGCCAGTCCCCGGCGGCGTCGGCCCGATGACGATCGCGATGCTGCTCGACAACGCGCTGACCTGCGCCGAGCGCAGGTGACTTTGCCGGGGGAAGTGAAACAAAGGTGCCAGGCACCTTTGTTTCACTTTCCCCCAGAAAGCCTGCGTACGAATCACGGCAGACCCAGCGGCGCGACGACGACGCGGCCGACGAACGGCGCCGCGCATGGCTGCACGAGCCCGCGCTTGATCGCGTGGAACGTCACCGTCACCT
>JAEYTU010000203.1 GCA_023433825.1 Planctomycetota bacterium | reverse complement strand
TCAAGGACCCCGCCGCGACAATGACCCCCGTCGGCCCCGGCGTGACCGTCACGACCGCGGCGTTCCCGACACTCGACGGGATCGTCGGCGACGAGGTGAACGGACGAATGGACTTCGACACGATCGGCGCACGCGGCAGCGCGACGGTGCTGCTCGCCTCACCGCCGGCGTCGCCCTTGCTGACTCCGATGGGCTTCCAGTGGATCGACTTCGGCGCGTACCTCGTCGCCGACACAGCACTCCTCGACGCGACCGGTCACCGCCGCGTCAGCTTCCCGTTCCCCGCGCTGTACCCACTCGGACGCGCGATGCACTTCCAGTCGGTCGTCCTCGACCCGTCCGGACTCCGTTGGTCGACGCCGTCGGCGATCGTCCGGAACTGACGATCCGTCGATCGGCTCAGGCCAACTCCCCCACCACCGCCTCGACGCGCCGCACCAGCTCACCATCCGCGAGCACACGCTCGATCGCCTCGATGTCCGGAGCCAGGATCCGGTCCTCGGTCAGCGTCGCGACGACTTCGCGAACGACGGCATAGGCCACCGCAACACCCCGGCCCGGTGTCAGCGCCTCTCCGCAGTCGAGCCCCTGCGCGGCGCACATCAACTCGATCGCCAGGACCCGGCGAACGTTGTCGACGACCATCGCGAGATGTCGCGCCGCGGTGACCCCCATCGACACGTGGTCCTCGCGATTGGCCGACGTCGGAATCGTGTCGACGCTCTTCGGGTGCGCGAGCGTCTTGTTCTCACTGCACAACGCCGCCGCGACGACCTGCGGGATCATGAATCCGCTCTCGATCCCCGGATGCGGCGCCAGGAACGGCGGCAACCCCGAGATGTCGGGATTGACGAGGTTCTCGATTCGCCGCTCGGAGACGTTCGCGAGCGTCGTCATCCCGATCGCCAGCACGTCACACGCTTGACTGACCGGCTGCCCGTGGAAGTTCCCCCCCGACACGACGTCGCCGTCGTCGAAGACGAGCGGATTGTCGGTCACCGAGATCGCCTCCGTGCAGAGCACGCGTCGCGCGTATTCGAACGCGTCCTTCGTCGCACCGTGCACCTGCGGCGCGCATCGCAGCGAGTAGGCGTCCTGAATCCGGCCGCAGTCGGCGTGACTCGCGGCGATCTCCGACGCTTGCAGCAATGCACGAAGGTTCGCCGCGGCCCGCCGCTGACCCTCGTGCGGACGCAGCTCGTGAATGCGTGCGAGAAACGGCGGGGCGCTGCCCCGCAGCGCCTCGACCGTCGTCGCGCACGCGATGTCGCCGGCCTTGACGAGCAACTCGGCCTGCGCGAGCGCCAGCAATCCGATCGCCGTCATGATCTGCGTGCCGTTGATCAACGCGAGACCTTCCTTCTCGACGAGCGCGACCGGCGCGAGACCGAGCGCCTGCAGCGCCGCCGCGCCGGAAACCGGTCCGTCCTCGCCGTGCACGAACCCTTCGCCGATCAGCGGCAGCGCCATGTGCGCGAGCGGCGCGAGGTCTCCCGACGCACCGACCGACCCGAGCGAAGGGATCACCGGGATCCAGTCGGCGCAGTACAGCGCGAGCATCGTCTCGAGCAGTTCCCGACGAACGCCCGACCTCCCCCGCGCGAGCGCCTGGATCCGCAGCGCGAACGCGAGCTTGCTGACCTCGAACGAGAGCGGCTCGCCGACGCCGGTCGCGTGGCTGAGCAGCAGATTGCGCTGCAGCGTGGCGAGCATGTCGCTCGGGATCCGCTGCGACGCGAGCTTCCCGAAGCCGGTGTTGACCCCGTAGACGGTCCGACCGCTCGCGACGGCGGCCTCGACGACGCGGCGGGAACGTTCGACGGCCGCGATCGCCTCGGGCGCCAACGCGGCCTGCGTTCCGGCACGACCCAGCGCAACGAGTTGAGTGAGGGAGAGGGATTCCGTCCCGAGCGCGACGATCGCCATCGCCGCGACGATAGAGCGGACCTTCGCACTTTCGTCGCCGCAGCTGGGATATCGCGGGGTTGCGCGACCACCGCGGACTTGGAGGATCGAACGAATGTTCCGCCGAACCCTCGCCGCGATCCGCACGGCCGCGATCACCACACTGCTCGTCGCCCCGTTGGCGAGCCAGTCGTTGGACGCCGATCCATCCTTGACCACGCCGCTCGCCGTCGCCGGCAATGGCACTCATCATCCGTTCCGACAGCCGACCGCCGTGCGCCGCGCGTTCGTCGTGACCGGTCCGCTGACGTGGGATCGCCGCAGCGTCTCGGTACAGGACTCGCCGGCCGCTCCCGTCGACCTCGTCGTCGACGTCGGCGGCCACCTCGTGATCCGGAACTGTGCGGTGCGCGTCTTCGGCAACGTCTACCTCAAGGAAGGCGGACGAATCGACATCTCCGACAGCATCGTCTCGCTGCAGAACGACCACCTGCACCGGTTCAACTACTACTGGGAGGGCGGCGTTCTCTCGACGCGCCACACGACGATCGGTGGGCGCAAGCTCGACGACGGTTCACGACAGCTCTGCGTGTTCCAGGTCGACCGCGGGCTCTGGCTCGCCAACGACACGACGATCCAGTTCTCGGCAGGGATCCTGCTCGGCGAAGGTCGACGCGGGTTCGCCGGCAACCGTGAACTGCGCGGTGGAACGTTGATCGCCGACGGCCTGCATCAAGGCGAGAGCCCGGATGCACTCGTGATGTCCGGCATGGGCGACGCCGTGCTGCGCAACAGCACGTTCAACGTCAACTTCCAATTGCTCGCCGACAACGCCGCACCGGCGACGGTCAGTCTCGACCTCGACACGCAGAACACGATCCCACTGCGCGTGTTCGGGGACCCTGCCGTGCACGACGGAACGAACCGCCCGCCGGTCGACCAGCCCGTTCCCAATTCGCCGTTCCGATTGGAACTGGTC
>JAEYTU010000201.1 GCA_023433825.1 Planctomycetota bacterium | reverse complement strand
GTGCAGACACGTTCCGGCGCGGGCGCCGCGCGGGAACGCGAAGATCCCGCGGCGCGGCGTCGCGTCGACGACCGGCGTCGGTGCCTCGTCGAACGCGTCGGCAGCGCGCCCGCGGGCGAGCGACGTGAAGCTCGCGATCCGCCACGGCACGAGTTGTCCGTCGCGTCGTGGGAACGTTCGCGCGTGCAGCTCCCGTGCGGCGGACACCGGCCGTGGCAACGGCGTCGGCGCCGGCGGCGGCGCCGCGACGACCTGCATCGACATCACGCCGCCGCTGCGCTTCACGCGATCGGTGAGCGCGCCTTCGAAGCCGCCGAAGTCCACGCCGCCGAACAGCGCATGCGCGAGCCCGGTCGTCTCGGCGTCCGTGCCGATCGCGCCGGCGAGCAGGTAGGTCCGGTGCCGTGCGCGTGTGACGGCGACGTAGAGCAGACGAACGTCGTCGGCGAGGCGGTCGCGCCGGGTCGCGACGCGCAGCGGATCGTCGTCCGCACGCCCCGTGCGAAGGTCGAGCCGCGGCGGCGTCTGGTCGCGGTCGAGCAGCGGAACGTCTGCGTCGTCGTCGTCGCGCATCGCGAACGCGTGACAGACGAACACGATGTCGTACTGCAGCCCTTTGCTGCGATGGACCGTCGTGATCTGGACGGCCTCGGCGTCGGACTCCAGCCGAAGCTCACGCGCCTCGACGTCGACGCGGTCGTCGTCGCGCAACTGCGCGAAACGGCGGCGCAGTGCGTCGACCGACAGGCGGTCGGCGGTGGCCTCGGCGTGCAACAGCTCCGCCAGGTGACGGAGATTCGTCACGCGCCGTTCGCCGTCCGGACGCGCGAGCATCCGCCGCGTCACGTCGAACGCCGCGTCGAAGCGCTGGAGGCACGTGAAGATCCCGTCCTGCTGCCACGCGTGGCGCAGCAAGTCGAACGTCGACGCGAACGCGAGCCACTGCGCGCGTGCGTCGGCAGTTTCGCTGTCGCTGTCACCGCTGCTGTCGCCGTCCAGTTCCGCGCCGTCGGCGAGACGCTCGAGGGTCGCCGCATCGACACCGCACAGCTCGGTCGCCAACGCGGCGCGCACCAGGCGTTGCTGGCGCGGCTGCGCGATCGCGTCGAGCACGACGGCGAGTTCGGCTGCCTCCGGCGAACGACAGACGTCGTCGCCGCGCGCGACGATCGCCGCGACCGACACCGCACGCAGCGCACGCTGGACGTCCCGCGCCTGCGCGTTCGTGCGCGTCAGCACTGCGATCGATCCGGGCCGCAGTGGCTCCCCGCGCAGTTCGACGCCGCTCGACAGCAGTCGCACGCATTCGGCCGCGACGAGCGCCTGCGCCAGGAGATCGCCGTCGCCCTTGTTGATCCCGTGCGCGATCGACTTCGCGCCTTTGCCGGGTCGCGGCGGCACGAACCAGACCTGCATCGCCGCACCACCGTCGGTCAGCGTCTCGGTCGTCGCGCGGCCGGCCGCCGTGTTGCGCTCGCAGACGATGCCCGGCTGCACGAACGCGTTCGGAGCCGCGAACAGGTGGTGCACGGCGTCGACCACCGCCTGCGTGCTGCGGTGGTTCTCGGTCAGCGTGAAGCGTCGATTCGACGGCGTCGCCGCGGCGGCGGCGAGATAGGTCCGCAGGTCGGCGCCGCGGAACGCGTAGATCGACTGCTTCGGGTCGCCGATCAGGAACAGCGGCGCATCGTCGAACGCGCGCGAGAAGATCGCGTACTGCGCCGGATCGGTGTCCTGGAACTCGTCGATCAACGCCGCCGAGTACTTCGCGCGGATCGCGCCGCGGATGGCCGGGCCGACGTCCGGATCGCGAATCGCACGATGCAGCCTTCGCAGCAGGTCGTCGAACGTCTGCACGGCGCGGTCGGCGACGAGCTCGGTGAGCCGGTTGCTCATCCCTTGGAGCAGCGCGCAGCGGAACGCGTGCCGATACGCATCGGCCGCGCGCACGAACGCCGTGCACGACGCGGCGAACATCGGCGCCGGCAGCTCGCCGGACGCCTTCCGCTTGCTCCGGCACGCTTCGATCTCGGCTTCGTTCAGCAGCAGGAGCGCTGGGATCCGGACCGCGGGAGGGGCGTCGTCGTTCAGCTGCGCGAGCACGGCCTCGATGCCGCCGTGATCGCCGATCCGGCCGCTCTTGTTGAACGCGCACGCGCGCAGCGCCGCACGCGCATCGTCGACGCAGCAGTCGACGGCGGCGCGATACGCGTCGGCGAGCGCAGTCTGCGCGGCAGCGAGCCCGCCGCGTGGCAGCGGTGGGAAGACGACGACGTCGGGCGCGCGCGCGGCCATCGCGTGCAGGGCGACACCCTCGTCGGGAGTCGTCCGATCGTTCGCGAGCAGCGCGAGGGCGATCTCGTCGAGGTCGGGCAGCAGACGGCGGAACGCGTCCTGCGCCGCCTCGCGCAACAGCTCGCGGTCGTCTTGAAGCAAGTCGGTCGCGTAGACGACGCCGCTCTCGAACGCGTTCTCGTCGAGCACCCGCTTGCAGAAGCCGTGAATCGTCGCGATCGACGCGCGGTCGAAGTCGCGCAGCGCGCGGACGAGGATCGCCTCGGCGTCGTCTCGGCCCGCGCAAAGCGCCGCGAACGCCGGCTCGCGCGGTGTGCCGCCGCGCACGGCCGCGAGTGCGTCCTGAAGTGCTGCGCGGATGCGGACCTTCAACTCGTCGGTCGCGGCGTTCGTGAACGTGACGATCAGCAGTCGTTCGATCCCGTCGACGTGGTGCTCGACGAGCAGACGCAGGACGAGGCCGGTGATCGTCCAGGTCTTGCCGGTGCCGGCGCTGGCTTCGATCAGCGTCGGGCCGGGAACGATCGGCGTCGTCGCGAGCGCGAAGGGCCGGCTCACGCGTCACCGCCGTCGAGGTGCGCGTGCAACGGGCCGAGCAGGTCGTGCGCGAGGCGCACGAATGCGGGATCGGCGATCGGGTCGCGTCCGCGGAAGCACAGTGCGTGGAACGGATCCTCGCCGTCGGGTGGTGGTCCGCCGGGACGGCGGCTCGCGCCGCCGTGGTAGGCGACGCCAGCCGCGCGCAGCGCCGCCGCGTCGTCGCCCTTCTTCGCGTGCGACTCGGCACAGGCGTCCGAGGCCCGCGGGAAGAACGGGAGTGGCGTCGTGTGACCTTCGCGGAATGCGGCGACGAACGGGCGGAGCGCGGCGATCGCGTCGGCGACCGGCGCAAGCGTCGTCACGGTGTCGATTCCGATCAGTTCGGTCGGCGACGGCCCGACGTGCGCCTGCCAGAGCAGATGGCGCAGCCACGCCGCGATCCGGTGCTTGCCGAGGTACTTGCCCGGCCGCGCCTCGAACCGCGGCGGACCCGCGAGCACGCCGGTGATTCGCAGGCCGTCGACCGTGACGTCGATCGGGGTCTGCCCGGGGGACGCGTGGCTGCGGACGCGCTCGACGTAGACGCCGACGGCGTGGGACTCGAGATCGCGATAGGCGCCGCCGAGACCTTCCGGCGGAACGAGCGAGAGATCGTGCAGATCGGCGAGTTCGAGCTCCGGCGGCGACGCTCCGGCGTTCGCTCGCGTGCGCGCCATTCGTTCGCGCAGGTGGTAGGCGGTCAGTCCGTCGAGCGTGAAGCGTTCGTCGTCGAACTCGGCGTCGTCGCGCGCGAACTGGAGTCGCAGGACGTCGCGGCAGAACGCGCGGGCCGGACTCTGGAAGAACGTGACGAAGTCGTCGGCGGTGATCGACGTCGGTGCGACCGCGCGCGCGTGCGTGGTGACGAACGGCATCGGCGGTGTGCGCGCCGCGGCGGCGATCGACGCCGCGTGCGCGCCTTCCGTCGCGAAACTGAACCGCTCGGGGTCGCCGGCGAAGTTGACGGCGGCGAACGGCTGCAACGGGTGCGTCACGACGACGACGTCACGCGCGCGCGCGACGTTTCGCGGCGGCACGAACGTCCGGTCGATCGAGTCGAGCAGTTCGGCGACGACGACCGACGGCGCCCGCGGCGTGTCGTCGCGCGGCGAGCGACCCGAGCAGGTCAGCACGAGCCGGTCGCCGGCCGCGGCCAGCAGTTCGAGGAACGACTGCCGGTCGTCGGCGCGGACGTCGCGATCACCCAGCCGAGGCGCGGCCGTGACGAAGTCGAACCCCGGCGTGGTCGCGGCGCGCGGGAAGCGGCCGTCGTCGAGGCCGACGACGGCCAGGACGCGGAACGGAATCGTTCGCAGTGGCTTCCACGCGCAGAACGTGATCCGGCCGGTGAAGAACGCCGTGCCGAAGCCGTCGGCGGACAGGCCGTCGGCGACGGCGTCCGAGACGGCGGCGAGTTCGACGTCGGTGTCGGGCGCGCCGGCGAACAGCGAGGCGAGCCGGCGCCGCAGGTCGACGCCGGCGTCGGCGTCACGTTCGGGGTCCTCGGCGATCGTCAGGTCGAGCGCGCGCGTCAGGTCGGCGCGCCAGCGGTCCGGTGTGCGCGGCGTTTGCAAGGATGCGATCTGTTCGAAGACCGCCTCTGCGAACGTCGCGAACCGACCGAGCAGTTCGCCGCGACCGGTCGTCGCCTCGGCGTGGACGCGCAAACCCGTGACGCGCGCGTCGACCGGACCCGTCGCGAAGCCGGCGAGCAGGCGATCGAGTGCCGCGCGCCACGTTCCGGGTGTCGACGACGGCAGGCGGAGTCGCGTCGCACGGTCGTTTGCGTCGACGCCGAACGTCACGCCGGTTGCGTGCGCCCATTCGTGCAATGCCGGCACGTCGACGTCGCGGATCCCGAAGCGGCGGCGAATCGGCTCGTGCTGCAGCAGGTCGAGCAGTTCGTCGGCGGTCACGCGCGCGCGCAGCAGGTCGACGACGGCGAGGAACGCGGCGACGAGCGGCTGTTCCTGCGCGAGCGTGCGGTCGGCGAGCTGCCACGGCAGGCGCGGCTCGGCGTCGCCGCCGAAGACGGCCGTGACGAACGGCGCGTAGGTCGCGACGTCGGTCAGCAGGACGGCGACGTCGTCCGGGCGCAGCGTCGGGTCGGCGGCGAATGCGTCGAGGAGTTGTTCGCGCAGGACCTCGACCTCGCGCAGTGGCCCGTGCGCGACGTGGACGCGCAGCGAGCGGTCGGTGGCGGCGAGCGCGACAGGTGCCGCGTCGTTGCCGCGCGCGACGTCGAACAGCAGGTCACGCTGGAGGACTCGGAGCGCGGTCGCCTCGCCGGGGTCGACGATTGCGTCGTCCTCGAGAGGCCCCACGTCGAGATCGCGGGCCAGCAGCAGGGACTGGAATGCGTCCGACTGCCGGCTCGACGCGCGGGTCAGTTCGTGGTGGACCTCGTTGCGGCGTTCGCCGATGTGGACGTTCTGCTGCAGCAGGTACAGCGTCGCGCCGTCGGGCAGCCGGTCCGCGATCGCGAGCAGCAGGTCGAGGACGATCGGGGCCAGCGTCGAGAGCGCGAACAGGTGCAGGCCGCCGAGGGCCGTCGACAGCGAGGCGTCGAGGGTGGGGGACGGGTTGGTGGTCAGCGTCGTGTGCAGCCGCGCGAGGCGGCGATGGCTCGGCTCGGCGTCGATCTCGGCGTCGATGTCGGCGACGACGAGGCGCCACAGGTCGGCGAGCCAGGGTCCGTGCGTCGTGAATGCGGCGGTCGCGTTGCCGGCCATCGGTGGGGTCGTGCCGAGCGGGGTGCCTTCGACGGCGACGAGCCAGTCAGGCCGGAACCACTGAAGGTCGTCGAACTGCTGTGCGATCCGACTCGCGAGGCGGCGACGCTTGCGCGGCTCACCGTCGTCGACGTAGCGGCGCAGCGGTGCGAATCGTTCGTCGTTTCCGAGTCGGGGGAGCAGGGCGTGGATCCGCCACCCGAGTGCGTCTCGTCCGAACTGCGGGGCCAGTGGGCCGACGAGGTCGTCGGCGAGCGTTCGCAGCAGGTCGGCCGGCGTAGGCAGCGCGAGTCCGGCCGCGATCCCGGAGCGGCGCGCGATCCCGAGTTGGACGTAGCGGCGCAGCGCGTGGCTCTGGACGACGACCGTGTCGACTTGCAGCGGCGCGCGGTCGCGGCCGGCGAGGGATTCGTGCAGCGAGTCGAGCAAGCGCTCGAGGTGATTCGCTGCGCAGACGCGAACGCGCGAGGACATGGGCGCGGGATCGTCGCTTGGGGGCGACGGGTCGCAAGGGCGGTCGCCCGCGGTCATCGGCAGTCGAGGCTGAGTCGTCGTCCCGGTGCGTCAGTTCCGCACGATCGCCGACGGCGTCGACCAACGGAGTCCGGACGGGTCGAGGACGACCGACTGGAAGTGCATCGCGCGTCCGACTGGGTAAAGCGCGGGGAACGGGAAGCTGACGCGGCGGTGGCCGGTTACGTCGAGGATCGCGACATCGGCGACCAAGTACGCGCCGAAGTCGATCCACTGGAAGCCCATCGGAGTCAGCAATGGCGACGCCGGCGGTGAGGCGAGCAGCACCGTCGCGCTGCCGCGTGCACCGATCGTGTCGAAGTCCATTCGTCCGTTCACCTCGTCGCCGACGATCCCGTCGAGTGTCGGGAACGCCGCGGTCGTGACGGTCACGCCGGGGCCGACGGGGGTCATTGTCGCGGCGGGGTCCTTGA
>JAEYTU010000190.1 GCA_023433825.1 Planctomycetota bacterium | reverse complement strand
CGCCTGCCGCCGCTCGCGCGAGCCGCCGCGCCGACGGATGCGCCGATCGTCGCCGTCGCCGACGCGGCGGGCCGCGCCGAGATCCCGATCGTCACCGGCGCGTTCGAACTCGTCGGACTGGCCGACGGTTTCGTCGCGGCACGTGTGGCGCCGGGCGAAGCCGTCGTCGAGATGCAGCGAACGACGGCGCTCCACGTCCACGTCGTCGACGCGCGCGGCGCGTGTGCGGGCGTGAAGGTCACGATCGGCTCGACACGAATCAGCCCGCTGTCGGCCGTCGACGTCGATCTCGCGCCCGGCGAGTGCGCGATTCCGGCCGGCGACGCGGTCGCGATCTTCTGCGCCGTCAGCGGGATTCACACGCCGCTCGTGTTTCCGAATGTGCTGCCCGGCCGGTGCCACTTGAAGGTCGACGCGACGCGTCCGTTCGTGATCCGCGGGATCGAGGGCTGGCCGCCGGGGCTCGTGGTTCCCGAGTACCGCGCCGGCGGACCGCCGAAGGACGTGCGGATCGAGGTCGGCGAGTTCCACGTCGCGCTGCTGCACGGCGTCGGCGATCGGATCCTCGATGCGCGGCTTCCGCACGATCGCCCCGACGATCTGCAGGACGCCGCGTTCCACGCGATGCAGGAGGAACGGTTCGCCGCGCTGCGTGCCTTTCATCCAGACGTGCAGATTCTGCTGCGGCCGCGCAAGGACGGGACGCCGTTCGCGGACACCGTGAAGTTGCTGACCGAGCGCGGCGGCGTGGTCACGCGAACGGTGACGTTCGCGCCGATCGACGTCGCGACGGTGCAGAACGTCCTGCTCGACGGGGACGCGCGCAGGCCGCCGGTGCGCGTGACGATCGAGCCCGTCGACGAGAACGGCGTCGCGTTCCACGAGATTCCGTTCCGCCTCCGCTATGCGCGCGGCGACGGTGGGACGATCGACATTCCGGTTCGCGCGTACGAGCCGCGCGACGTTCCCGCCGGTGTCGTCAACCTGGATTCACGCGAGGATTGGGTTGAATCGGCGATTGGCAACGACTACCGGCTCGATCTGTCCGGCGCTGAGTATCGTCACCGCCTCGTGGTCCGGCGATCGCATCGCTTGGTTCGCGCGACCGTGCACGCCGCGTCGGACGCGGACGCGCGTGTCACGATCCGCGCGCGGATCCAGCAGACGCGGCGGCACGACGGAACGGTCGTCGGGTCGATGCAGACGCACCGATTCGTATCCAGCGGGGGAACGTTCGAGCTCTGGCTGGAGCCGTTCCCGTTCTCACTGACGCTGAGCGCCGACGGTCACCGCGAGACGACGGAGACGATCACGGTCGAGCCCGGCGTGACGCCGTTCGCGTTCACGCGCACGCTTTCTAGGGGAAAGTGAAACAAAGGTGCCTGGCACCTTCGTTTCACTTCCTCCCGGAAAGCGCGCAAATCACTTCACCGCGAAACCACTCGGGTGTCAGCGCACGACAATGTCGCTCTGGACGTTCGTCAGCCAGATTCCAAACTGAAGCTGCAGGGTCACGGCCTGCGTGTGTAGCGGCAGACCAGCGAGCGCCGCGCTGTTCGGGACGGACAACGACACCCGCGCGATGCCGTGGGGATGTGGAATCGAGATCATCGGCAGTGCGATCGTGGTGCTCGGGTCGAGACCGAACGTGCCCAGGGGCGGTAACGGAATACTTGCCCTCGCCGTCGCGAGGAGCACCACGGCTGCGTCGGACGGACGCTGCGGACCGTGTCTGGTGTAGATGTCGAGATGGAATGGCCGGCCGGTCCGAACGAGGTTCGGGGAATCGATCTGGCGCAGCAGATTGAGGTAAAGGCGAGTTGGATCCGTGCCGACGGCAAGCAGATCGAGATCGCCGTCACGATCGACGTCGCCCAACGCAAGCGCGCGGCTCGGAAGGTCGTCGAGTGGCATATCCGTGACCGTGACATCGTGGAACGTGCCCGCGCCGTTGTTGACGTAGAGGCGGTTCGAGAACTGGAGATCCCCGACGATGACGTCGAGGTCGCCGTCCCCGTCGACATCCCCGATTTCCAACGCGCCTGCGCGACCGTCGCTGTCGATTGGAACGCGCGATTCCGTCGCATCGACGAACACTCCGCGTGCGTTGAGGTAAAGGCGCGTCTGCTGACGTTCGTTTGCGAACATCAGGTCGAGGTCACCGTCGCCGTCGACGTCGCCGAGTGCGAGGGCGTTCGTGTTGTCGCTGTCGATGGGAAGGTTGGTGGTGGTCACATCGATGAACACACCACGGCCGTCGTTCATGTAGAGACGGTTCCGCCCCCAGTTCGCGACCACTAGGTCGGCGGCGCCGTCTCCGTCGAGATCGCGCAGCGCGACAGCACGGGTGTCGTCGACCGCAATCGGAAGCTGCGCAGCCGTGGCATCGGTGAACGTTCCGCTCCCGTTGTTCAGGTACAGGCGGTTCTGACGCGAGTTACCGACGACCAAGTCGACATCACCGTCGCGATCGACATCCCCGAGAGACAGCGAAGTAGGTTCGACACCGCTCGCCAATCTGAGCGTCGACGTCAGCGTGAACCGTCCAGAACTGTCATTCGCTTGGATGCGAATACCACCGTTGCCGCTGTGCCCGGTCACGAGGTCCAGGTCGCCATCGCCGTCCAGATCGCCAACGACCACGGCGCGAACGGCGTCGCCCATCGGCGGCAGGTGCGTCGAACTGACATCGTGGAACGAACCGTCTCCGTCGTTCAGGGAGAGTCGGCTTGCCCCGCCGCTGATGAGATCGACGTCGCCGTCGCCATCGACGTCACCAAGAGCGATGGTTCCGACGCCATGGGTCGCGCGCGGCAGTCGCGGCGTGCTCGCGCTCACAAACGCCGCGGAACCGTCGTTCAGGTAGACCCAATCGTGCGGAAACTCGCGGCCGATCACGTCCAGATCGCCATCGCCGTCCAAGTCGATGACTGCGAGCGACGCAGTTCTACCGAGGTCCGTGGGCATCCGTGCGGGTGGGGCGTCGGCAAACGAGCCCGATCCGTCGTTCAGGTACAGCCGCGTCGGTCGACTCCCCGATCTTCCGATCACGAGATCCAGGTCGCCGTCGCGATCCACGTCGCCGAGCCCGACGCTCTGTGACAGATCGCCGCGCGAGCTAGTCGGAAGTCGTGCGAGAGTGACGTCCGTGAACACGCCCGCTCCGTTGTTCAAGTAGAGCAGCGTGTACGGCATCTCGTTGCCGACGACGATGTCGAGATCTCCGTCCGCGTCGACATCGCCGAGAACCAATGAGATCGTGAAGTCCTGTTCGGCCGGCATGTGCGTCGCCGTCGCGTCCATGAACACACCAGCGCCGTTGTTCAGGTAGAGCCGGTTCTGTCGCGACATGTAGTTGCCGACCACCAGATCCAGGTCACCGTCTCGATCGACATCCCCGAGCGCGACTGCGCGCGTCTCGTCGCGGTGGTCGGGAAGAGCCGTCGCTGGCGCGACCGTGAACGACCCCGAGCCGTCGTTCAGGTAGAGACGGTTCAGGCCGTGGTTCCCGAAGACCACGTCGAGATCCCCATCCCCGTCCACGTCACCGACGGCAAGGCTGCGAGTCCATTCCGAAC
>JAEYTU010000170.1 GCA_023433825.1 Planctomycetota bacterium | reverse complement strand
AGAACGACAGGCGCGGCGCGAACTGGTCGATGGTCAGGCCCGACTCGAGGCCGGCGCGGATGTACTCCACGCCGTCTGCCAAGGTGTACGCCACCTCCAGGTCGGCTGTCGCACCGGCTTCCTGCATGTGATAGCCGGAGATCGAGATCGAATTGAACTTCGGCATCTCGCGCGACGTGTACGCAAAAATGTCCGAGATGATCCGCATCGACGGCTTTGGCGGATAAATGAACGTGTTGCGGACCATGAACTCCTTCAGGATGTCGTTCTGGATGGTCCCGGCGAGTCGTTCCGGCGGCACGCCCTGCTCTTCCGCGGCGACGATGTAGAGCGCGAGGATCGGCAGGACGGCGCCGTTCATCGTCATCGACACCGACACGCGATCGAGCGGGATGCCGTCGAACAGGATCCGCATGTCGAGGATCGAGTCGATCGCGACGCCGGCCATGCCGACGTCGCCCTGCACGCGCGGATGGTCGCTGTCGTAGCCACGGTGCGTCGGCAGATCGAACGCGACCGACAGCCCCTGCTGACCCATCGCGAGGTTGCGCCGGTAGAACGCGTTCGAGTCCTCGGCCGTCGAGAACCCGGCGTACTGACGGATCGTCCACGGCCGCGACGTGTACATCGTCGCGTACGGCCCGCGGACGAACGGCGGCAACCCTGGCAGCGTGTCGACGTGCGCGAGCCCGGTCAGGTCCGATGCGTCGTGCACGGGCGCGATCGCGAGACCTTCGGCGGTCGGCTTCGCCGTCGCGGGCGCCATGCGTTCGACGGCGTGCCGCGGTGGATGCGCGAACGACGCCGGGTCGTAGCCGATTCCACGGAAGTCGGGGTTCATCGTGCACCTCCGTTCGAGAGCCGCGTGCCGACGTCGTGCAGCCATGCGATCACGTCGTCGCCGCGACGGAAGTCCTCGCCGGCGACGAAGCGCAGGCGACGGGGGTCGGAGCCCGAATCCGTGCGCCACGCTGCGATCGTCGCGGCCGACGCCTCGCCGCCGCACGCGACGACGATCCTCGCGTCCGCCGGCACTGCGTCCGGCGCGGCCTCGACGACGCGATGTCCACCGGCCCGGAACAGGTCGCGCACGAAGTCGACCCGCGCGCGCGCGAGCGGTGATGCATCGAACGCGAGCGCCGCGACGGTCGTCGTCGGTCCGGTCTGCAGCGCGTCGAACGGGTCGCTGCGATGGCGACCGTGCAGTCCGGGGGCGGCTTCGGGTGCCGGGTCCGTGCCGACGTAGGTCGACGTTCCGACGATCGGACGCCGCCGCGTCGCGACGTCGGCGTCGCGGCGGGCCTTCGACGGCGCGAGCATGGCGTGCGCGCCGCCGGCGGCGACGACCTTCGTCAGTCCGCCCTCGGCTTCGATCCGCTGCATCGTGGACCACGCTGCGCGGCCGAGTTCGTGCGTCAGGGTCTCGACGACGGCGCTGCCGCCGAGCGGGTCGACGACGCGCGCGAGCTGCGCCTCGTGCAGCAGCAATCGGTGCTGCTGGAGCGCGAGTCGGGAACCGGCGTGGTCGGCCGCGAGGCGCGCGTCGAACGGCGTGATCGAGAGGACTTCGACCCCGGCCGCCGCGGCGGCGAACGCCTGCAACGTCGCCCGCACGAGGTTGTCGTGCGGATCACGGAGCGTCGATTCGAACGGACTCGTCACCGCCTCGACGTGCATCGCGAGCGACCGCTTGTGGATCGCACCGAACGCGCGGACGACCTGCGCCCACGTCGTGCGTGCCGCGCGGATCCGAGCGACCTCGGTCAGGAGTTCGGTGCCGACCGCGAAGCGGAACGCGAGGTGCGCGGCGACCGCGTCCACGGCGAGCCCGTGATGCGCAAACGCGCGCATCAGCTCGATCCCGGCGGCGAGGCAGAACCCGAGTTCCTCGGCCGGCGTCGCGCCGAGTTCGCGGTAAGGCAAGCCCTGCACGCACAGCCCGCGGACGTCGGGCATCGTCGTCGCGAGTTCGACCAGCCAGTCGCGGCTCTCGGCGAGCGTCTGTTCGATCGGTTCGAACGGCTCGTCCGCGACGCCGGCACCGCTGGCGAGCGCCTCGGCGAATGGGTCGAACGTGATTCCGCCGCGCAGCGTGACCGGCGCGATGCCGCGCGCGCGCGCGGCGTCGGCGAGTTCGCGGATCCGCGACAGCGACGCGAACCGGCGACCGAGCTGGAGGTAGGTCGCGAGGTCGACGTTCGGCAGGCCGCGCGCGAGGTCGTCGACGCCGACTTCGGTCGGGATCGCCCACGGCCGCGGCAGCGGGTCGGCACCGCGCGTGAACGGCGCGGACCCCGGCAGCGAACCGAGGTGCGGCAGCGCGGCGAGTTCGCGTCCGGTCTGCAGGGGATGCAGCTCGAAGCCGGACTCGTTGCGCCAGGTCAGTTCTTCTGGACTGCGCCCTTTGCGCTCGACGACGGCGGCATTGCGCCAGTCGTCGAGGCCGGGCGCCCCGGTTCGATCAGGATTCACGAGGGGCGGCACTCTAGCCGCCCTCGGTCACTGCACGAACGTGATGCTCTCGGGGTTCGTGAACGTCGAGAGGACCGGTCCCGGCGTCAGCACGGCGGCTGCGCTGGAGAACTGCAGACCGATCGCCTGTGGGCCGAGGACCACGGAGCCGAACGGCAGCAGCGCCGTGCCGACACCGGACGCGTTCATCGCACCGGTCAGCGGCGGCAGCGCCGTCGTGACGACGTCGATGTTCAACGGCAGGTGCAGACCGAACAGGTTCACGCCCGGCTCGGTGCCGCTGATGCCGAAGAAGATCGCGAACAGGTTGTTCGCGCGCGCCGCGCCACCGTCGACCGAGTAGGTGATGTTGGACATCGCACCGATGCTCATCGTCGCGAGGTTCGCCCAGTGGAGGACGTTCGCGTCGACGAACTCGTCCGCTCCGATGTCGACCGTGCCACCGACGACGCGGGGATCACCTTCGAAGTCGGTCGTCAGCGAGCCGACGGCGGCGTTGCTGCCGACGTTGCGCGCGGGCGAGGTCCGCGACAGGCGGTGGTTGCCGGAGCCGCCGTTCAGCAGTTGCGGATCGACGTTCAGGTTGCCGGTGCCGGTGAAGCCGCCGGTGACGATCGAGAACGTGACATTGGCGGACGGTGGTTGCGAGCCTTGATCGAGACCCGTGAACACGAACTCGGTCCCACCGTTGTTCCAGACGATGTTGTTCGTCAGGTCGGCCGTGACGTTCGAACCGAACGCGCCGGCGTTCGCGAAGCCGGCGACGCCACCGCCGGTGTTGCCGGTGATCGTGTTGTTGACGACGCGCGCGCCGGTCGTGTTGAAGTACTTGATGCCGCCGCCGTTGCTCGAGCTGCGGTTGCGGAAGATCCGGTTGTTCGTGATCGTCGGCACGGCGCCGAGCGAGAAGAAGATGCCGGCACCGCCATCGAGACTGCCGCTCGTACCGAGCGAGACGTTGTCGTAGATCTGGTTGTTGTCGATCGTGATGCTCGCGCGGTAGAGCAGCATGATTCCGCCGCCGCGCGTGTTGCAGGTGTTGCGACGGACGACGCAGTTGCGGATCTCGGCCGCGCTGATCGGCGCGGCGGTGCCGAAGCCACCGACCGCGATGCCGCCACCCGAGGCGAACGCCGCACCATTGGCGAAGTTGTCCTCGACGACGCAGTCGACGATCAGCGGCGACGTGACGGTCGCGCTCGGGAGATCGGTGGCACCGATGCCACCGCCGTAGAGGGCGGCCGAGTTCCCGCGGACGACGCAGTTGCGGATCGTCGGCGAGGAGCCGTTCAGGCGAATGCCACCGCCGACGCCAGCGGGGACTGCCGTGCCGGGATTGGTACCGCCGGTGATCGTGAAGCCTTCGATGACGCAAGCGCGGGTCGAACCGGTCGGCACGGAGACGGCCGGGAGCGGTGCGCCGCTGCCGTTGATCGTCGTGACCGCGGGACCGCCGAGTCCGCGGAGGACGATGTCCTTGCCGAGGAGGTCGATGTTCTCGGTGTAGCTGCCGGGAGCGACGAGGACCGTGTCGTTGTTGACGGCGGCGGCGATGCCGCTCTGGATCGTCGGATGGGTGGCGGACGGGACGATGATCGTGGTCTGGGCGACGCAGACGCTGCTGGTCAGCGCCAAGCCGAGGAGAAAGGTGAATCTGTTCATGGATGTCGGACTGGGAGTCGGGGGACGGGAATAGGCAGATCGCGAGCAGGCGCGGAACTTGGTTCCAGGGCAGGACTACGCAGCCCGGTCGCGATCGGGGCTTCGACGATACACGGCTCCGACCAGGGTCCGCGAAAGTTGCATCGGTCGCCGTCCCGGAACGAGGCACTTCGATTCGACGGCCGTCTGGTCGATCGCGACGCCGCATCACGCCCACGACTCGTGTGCGCTGGAGCCGTGATCGGAACTCAGGGCGGATCCGTGCGCGCCGTGGTCGGTGGATCCGCGTGGCAAGGACTTTGTATCGACGCGACCACCCGCCCTTCCGTCGCTAGCGTCCGCACCACTCATGAAGACCTCGGCAAGCGCGAGTCAGCTCGCACTCTCGGTTCTCTGCGCTGGTCTGTTCGTCCCTGCGTTCTCCGCTTGCAGCAGCGGCGGCAACTCGTCGACGCCCGGCGTCGGCGGTGGCACGCAGGCTCGTCTGATCAGCGTGCACCACGGTCGGTTGGTCGACGTGTACGGCCTGCGCCGCACGCCCGACGGAACGACGGTCGAGCTGTTCCAGACCGACGTGCTGGTCGGTCCCGACATCCCGGACGAACGCGACACGAACTCGCGGCTCTCGGACGAGGAGATCACCTACGACTTCACGGGTTCGAACCCTGACAACCTGCAGCCGCGGTTGCTGATCACGCGCGAGATCGGCTCGGAAGCCTTCGAGAGCGCCTACGCGGCACTCGGCGC
>JAEYTU010000168.1 GCA_023433825.1 Planctomycetota bacterium | reverse complement strand
CGGATCAGCGCGACGCAGACGTCGTCCTGATCGACGCCGCCGGCGTGGACGAACCACTGCAGGTTCGGCTGCACGACGAGCCACGGCGTGACTTGCATCCGGTACGCCACGCCCAGTTGGTGCTCGTCGTGCGTGAACGGCGATCCGGCGACGCGGCTCGTGCACCCGACGTTCCATTGCAGCATCAGCGTGTCGGCATCGCGGCCGTGGAACGGTCCGACGTAGCTCAACGCGAGAGCCGCGTGGCGGTGCACGGCCGCGATCGCGTCGTCGCACACGCCGACGCGGAACGACGCCTGCAGCCCTTGCGCCGCGTCGCCACCCTCGCGCCACAGCTCCTGCTCGACGATCAGGTAGCCACCGCTCGTCCCGCGCTCGACGCCGCCGTCGAAGCGATCGAACGATCCCGTGTGATGGAACCCGCCGATCGCGATCCGCCCTTCGCCGAACCGCGCCGACGGTCGGTAGCGGTAGCCGACCTCGGCCGCGTGATACCACGAGCTCGAACGCGAGTCGGAGAAGAACGTGCTCGGACCGCGCGAGCCGGTCGGGAACCCGTCCTGCGTCGCGCCGTCGAACACGCCGACGCCGAAGTACCAGTGATCGTTCGGCTGGACGAACGCGAGCACGCCGGTCGCCGGATCCGGATACGTCGGCTGCGCGAGCAACGTCGGTGACCACGACGCGCTGGTCTCGACGAACGACCCGGCGAGTTCGCTGAACCCGAACTCGCTCAGCACGTCGATCTTGCCGGCCTTCACGCGGATCGCGTCGTCGAGCAGGTACTGCTGGTACCACAGTTCGGCGAGTTGGCTGCGCTCCGGCGCGTCGAGCGACGACACCCCGAGCAGGGACCCGAGATCACGATTGCCGTCGGCGCCTTCGATCACGTAGGCGTCGGCGTAGAGCGACCCGCCGGCGTGACCGAGCAGCGGCTCCGACTCGAGCAGCAGGTTCAGATCGAGCAATGCACGCGCCGTGTCGCGACGCCGCACCGATCCCGACCACGGGGCCGACCAGTCGACGACGAGACCGCCGCCGGGCGTGACACCGCATTCCTGCCACTTCCGCCGAAGGCCCCCGAAGTCGCCGAGCATCGTTTCGCGCTCGTGCCAACGCGGTTCCGGCGCCGCCTCCTGCGCGAGGACGGCGACACAGAGCGACAGCGGCGCGAGCCGGCGGACCATTGTCGAAGTCCACGACGGTCCTCGGTGTTCTCCCTCCCCCATGCGCCGGGAATCGACGGTCCGGCGCGCGCGACTGGATGCGGCGTCGCAGTTCGCGACGCCACCGTGCCGTCCGCGTCAGTGCCCGCCGGCCGCCGGCTTGCCGAGCAGCGAGAACAACAGGTCACGCTTCTCGGCCATCAACGCGGCCGTGTCGGCCTCCAAGCACATCCGCAGGAACGGCTCGGTGTTGCTCGGTCGCACGTTGACCCACCAGTCGGGGAACGTGACCGTCACGCCGTCGAGGTGGTCGATCGCGCCGCCGGCGAGCCGCGACTCGACCAGCCGCATCGCAGCGGCCTTGTCCTCGACCTTGAAGTTGATCTCGCCGGTGCCGTGGTACCGGCGCAGTTCGTCGGCGGCGGCCTTCAGCGTCTTGCCTTCCGCTGCGAGCTGGTTCAGCACGAGGATCGCCGCGAGCACGCCGCAGTCGGTGTAGTAGTTCTCGGCGAAGTAGAAGTGCCCCGACAGCTCGCCGCCGCCGATGCAGTCCTTCTTGCGCATCGTCTCCTTCATGAACGAGTGACCGACGCGCTCGCGGACCGGGCGTCCCCCGAGCCGCGTGATCTCCTCGGCGACGACCTTCGACGAACGCAGGTCGTAGATGATCCCCTTGCCTGGATGCCGCGCGAGCATCCCGCGCGCGAGGATCACCGTGATCAGGTCGGCGTGCACCGTGCGCCCTTCGTGATCGACGAACGCGCAACGATCGGCGTCGCCGTCGAACGCGAGCCCGAGCGTCGCGCCGTGGCGCTTCACCTCGCGACGCAGGTCGTCGAGGTTCGGCTCGTGCAGCGGGTTCGCCTCGTGGTTCGGAAACGTGCCGTCGAGATCCGCGTACAGCTCGACGACCTCGAGGCCCTTCACCTTCGCGAAGATCCGCGGCGACTCGGCGGCGCCCATCCCGTTCGCATAGTCGACGACGACCTTCGTCGGCGGCAGCGCGTGCGCGAAGCTGACGATCCGATCGACGTACTCGCGACCGAAGTCGACCTGTTCACGCTTGCCGAAGCGCGGCGCCTTCGGCAGATCGCCGGCCTCGACGAGCTTGCGGATGTCCTGGATGCCGTTGTCGCCGGACAGCGGACGCGCCTCCGCGCGGCACATCTTGAAGCCGATGTACTGCTTCGGATTGTGCGACGCGGTCACCGCCATCCCGCCGTCGCACGGCAGCTTGCCGATCGCGTAGTAGACCATCGGCGTCGAAGCGAGGCCGATGTCGAGCACGTCGCAGCCCTGCGAGAGGATCCCGTCGATGACGGCGTCCTGGATCGCCGGCGCCATCGTTCGCATGTCGCGTCCGACGACGAGTCGCTTCGCGCCGAGGAACTTGGCGAACGCGGCGCCGATCCGGCGCGCCGTCGTCGCGTCGATCTGGTCCGGATGCGTGCCGCGGATGTCGTAGGCCTTGAAGATGCTCATGTGCAGGTTCCCGAGAGAGGGCGTTCCGCGAATGCGGACAACGCCGCGAGGAGTCGGTCGACGTGCGCGTCGGTGACGTCGCGATGCGTGACGAAGCGAATCCGGTGACGGGCCACGGGCAGCGCCCGGACACCGCGACCGGCGAGGAAGTCGAGCAGGACCTTCGGCTCGAACGCGACGTCGACGAGGACGATGTTCGTCTCGACGCGCGCCTTGTCGATCGTGCAGCCGGGTGTCGTCGCCAGCGCCTCGGCGATCCGGCGCGCGCGTGCGTGGTCGGCGGCGAGACGGGTGCGACCGTCGCGCAGCGCCAGCAGGCCAGCCGCCGCCAGCACGCCGGCTTGGCGCATGCCACCGCCGAACGCCTTGCGAACGCGCCGTGCCTCGTGGACGAACGCGGCGTCGCCAGCCAGCACCGAACCGACCGGTGCACCGAGCCCCTTGCTGAGGCAGAGCGACACCGAGTCGAGCCCGCGCGTCAGGTCTGAGGGAGCGACACCGAGTGCGACCGCGGCGTTGCACAGGCGCGCCCCGTCGACGTGGACGCGCATTCCCGCCGCGCGTGCGACGGCGACCAACTCCTGCTGACGCGTCGGAGCGAGCACGCGGCCGCCGGCCATGTTGTGCGTGTTCTCGAGCACCAGCAGGCGCGAGCGCGGGAAGTGCGGGTCGTCGACGCGAATCGCCGCCGTCACGTCGGCCGCCGACGGGAAGCCGTCGTCGGCTGGCAGCGGCCGAACCTGCGTTCCCGACAGTCGCGCCGCCGATCCGCCCTCGTAGACGAAGACGTGGCTGCGCTGCTCGCAGATCAGCTCGTCACCCGGGCGGCAGTGGACGTGGATCGCGATCTGATTCGCCATCGTCCCCGACGGCGTGAACAGCGCGCGTTCCATCCCGAGCAGTGCGGCCGCTTCCTCCTCGAGCCGACGAACGGTCGGATCCTCGCCGAACACGTCGTCGCCGACCTCGGCCGCGGCCATCGCCGCGCGCATCGCAGCGTCCGGCGTCGTCAGCGTGTCGCTGCGGAAGTCGGCGGCCTCACCGGACGGAGCGGTCATTCCGCGACGTTCATCCGAAGACGTTGCCGATCGCCTTCAGCGCGCGTTCGAGGTTCGCCATCGAGTTCGCGTAGCTGAACCGGACGAACCCCTCGCCATGTGCACCGAACGCCGTCCCCGACAGCGCGGCGACGCCGGCGTCGTTCAGCAGCGTGTGCTGGACCTCCGCGGACGTGCGGCCGGTCCCCCGGATGTCGGGGAAGACGTAGAACGCGCCTCCCGGCGACTGGCAGCGGAACCCAGGGATCTTGTTCAGACCCTCGACGAGGAAGTCCCGCCGACGGCGGAACTCGGCGACCATCGTGTCGACCGCGTCCTGCGGACCGTCGAGCGCCGCTGCGCCGGCGATCTGCGTGAACGACGCCGTGCACGACGCGCAGTTGATCTGCAGTTGCACGCAGGCCTTCAGCAGACTCGGGTGCATGACGCCGAAGCCGAGACGCCAGCCGGTCATCGCATAGGCCTTGCTGAATCCGTCGAGCAGGATCACGCGGTCGGCGACCTCCTTGTACGACAGCGGCGAGACGTGCTCGCCGTCGTAGAGGATCCGCCAGTAGATCTCGTCGGTCAGCACGTGGAGGCCGGGGTTCGCGCGCATCAGCGCGACGAGGCTCTCGACGTCCTCGCGGGTCCAGACACCACCGCACGGATTGCCGGGCGAGTTGCAGACGAGCAGCCGCGTCTTGCCGTTCGTCAGTCGCGCGACCTCCGCCATGTCCATCCGGAAGCCGTTCTCGGCGCGCAGCGGTGCAGCGACGGCCGTCGCGCCGGTGTAGCGGATCATGCTCTCGTAGATCGGGAAGCCGGGGTTCGGATAGATGGCTTCGTCGCCCGGCTGCAGCAGCGCGAGCATGGCATAGAACATGACCGGCTTGCCGCCGGGCGTGACGAGCACTTGTTCGGGCGTCACGACACAGTTCCGCGTCTTCGCGACGTGACGCGCGATCGCATCGCGCAGCACCGGCAGGCCGGCCGCCGGTCCGTAGTGCGTCTCGCCACCGCGCAGCGCCGTGACGCCGGCTTCGACGACGTGCTTCGGCGTGTCGAAGTCGGGCTCGCCGATCTCCAGGTGGACGATCGAGCGTCCTTGGGCTTCGAGGGCGCGGGCGCGGGCCAGGACCTCGAATGCGGTCTCTGTGCCCAGACGGTTCATGCGTTCGGCGAGCTTCATACGTTCGGCGTGATGTCGGCGTGATGTCGGCGTGCGTGCGACGAGTGCGAGCGAAGGGGCGCGGCATCTTGCCGGGCTGCGGCTCGCTGGTCCACGTCGGAGCGGACGCGCGCTTGTCGTTCCGATCCGGTAACCGCGCGGACACCGCCGAACGCGCGCGATTGCGTCGAGACGGCCACGTCGTCGATGCTTGCCCCGCATTCGTCATGTCGATGCCACAGGTTCGCCAAATGGCACGGCATGTGCCAAGGCGCGCGCCCGCCGCGTCGGCGGCGTCCCGATCCCCCGCCGCTCGCGGCCGAGACCCGATTCGATGACCAACGCCTCTCCCGTCGCCGCGCTCGCGACGCTCTCGCTCCTGCTGCTCGCCGCTTGCGGGAAGTCCCCCGACGTCCGCCTCTACATCGCGCTCGACCAAGAGCACAGCGAAGCCTTGATGAAGCGGTTCGCGCAGTCGAGCGGGCTCGTCGTCGGCGACGAGTACGACAGCGAGAACCAGAAGACCGTCGGACTCGTCAGCCGGATCATCGAGCAGGCCGGCCGGCCGCGGTGCGACGTCTTCTGGAACAACGAAGTGGCACAGACGGTCCGCCTCGCGCAGCGGGGACTGCTGGAGCCGTACGACTCCCCCGCCGCCGCCGACATCCCGGCCGAGTTCCGCGACCCGCAGCACCGCTGGACCGGCTTCGCGGCGCGGGCCAGGGTGCTGATCGTCAACACCGACCTCGTGCCGAACCGCGCCGACTGGCCGACGTCGATGTGGGATCTGATCGACCCGAAGTGGAAGGGACGTGTCGCCGTCGCGCAGCCGCTGACCGGCACGACGCTGTCGCACTTCGCGGCGTTGTCGGTGTCGATGCCGGCTGCCGAATACGAACGGTTCGTCAACGGCTTGATCGCCAACGAGGTCCACTGGCTGACGAGCAACGGCGCGACGATGCGCCACGTCGGCGAAGGCAAGCTGGCGTTCGCGTTCACCGACACCGACGACTACCACGTCGCGCGGGCCGAGAAGGGGTTCCCGGTCGCCTGCGTGTTCCCGGACCAGGGCGACGACCAGATCGGGACGATGCTGCTCGCGAACACGGTCGCAATCGTCAAGGGTGCACCGAACCCCGAGGCCGCGCGGAAGGCCGTCGACTTCATCGTCTCGCGTGAAGTCGAGACCCTGCTCGCAGCCGCCAAGTCGGCGCAGTTGCCGGTCCGGACCGGCATCGCCCCGCCGGGCGATCCGCAGGTGCTGCCGCTCGGCAAGTTCAAGCGGATGAAGTGGGATCCCGAGGCGACGGCGAGTGCGCTGGAAGCGACCAGTCAGCGCTTCGGGAAGCTGTTCGGCAAGTGACGGCAGACGGCCCCAACAGCGGCACCGCGGTGCGCGGACGATGGCTGGCGTCGCTGCCGCTCGCGGCGGCGCTGGCGTTCGTCAGCGCGTTCGTCGTCGCGCCGATCGTCTGGATGTTCGGAAGCACGTTCTTCGTCGACGGCGAGTTCACGCTCGCCGCGTGGACGACCGTGCTCTCGAGCGACGTCGAGCGCACACAGCTCTGGAACTCGATCTCGCTCGGCGTCGTCGCGACCGCGATCGCGACCGTGCTCGGCGTCGGGCACGCGTTCGCGACGACGTCGACCGACCTGCCGCTCGCGCGTCTGCTGGCGATCTTGGCCGCGGCGCCACTCGCGATCCCACCGATCGTCACGGCGATGGGCTTCGCCGACCGCTTCGACGCCGGTGGGTTCCTGCCGTGCGCGGCGCTGCTCGGGACCTGCTACGCACCGTTCGTCGCGGTCCTCGCCGCGCGCGGGATCAGCGCGATCGACGGGCGAATGTACGAGGCCGCCCTGCTCGCTCGCGGCCGCGCGCGCGCCGAGACGATGCTCGTGCGTCTCGCGGCACCGGAGATCGTCGCCGGGATGCTGCTCGCGTTCGTGTTCATCGTCTCCGAGCACGGCGTCGTCGAGTTCTTGACCGTCAAGTTCGGCGCCGTCAACGCATCCGGCGGCAAGTCGTGGCA
>JAEYTU010000114.1 GCA_023433825.1 Planctomycetota bacterium | reverse complement strand
CCGCCATCTCGAGGTGCAGCGCCGAGCAGAACTCCGTGCAGTAGAACGGGAACACGCCGGCGCGGTCTGCGACGAACGTGATGTTGCAGTGCTTGCCGGGCTCGAGACTGACGTTGATGTTCTGGCCGCCGATGGCGAGACCGTGCGTCGCGTCCTTCGCCTGTTCGACGCTCGTCACGTGCAGGTGGACCGTGTCCCCTTCCTTGACGCGGATGATGTCCGGCGAGAAGTGACTGCGAACCGCCGTCATGTAGACGTGCACGCCGTCGGCCTTGCGTTCGATCCGCTCCTTGCCAGCCACCGTCGCGTTCGGATCGACCTCGTGCGTGTACGGATTGGTCCCGATCGGCTTGTAGACGTCGATCGGCTTCAGCTTCCCGGCCTTGATCATCTGCGCGTTGTGCGGTTCTCCGAGCGGGAGCGGCATGTCGTAGAGCAACTGCATCTTGTCGCCGCTGATGTCGATCAGCTGGAAGTTCTGCGGCAGCAGCGGACCGACCGGCGCGAAGCGGTCGATGGCCCACTTGTTCATCGCGATCAGGAACTTGCCGTCGGGGCTCGTGGTGTCGCCTTCCGCCGCCACGAGGTGGCCGATGTTGTAGTGAGTGTCGATCTTCTCGACGAGCTTCAGGTCCTTCAGCGACCACTTGGCGACGACGGTCTCGATGAACACCGACGTGTATGCGAAGCCCTTGTCGTCGAACACGGTGTGGAGCGGGCCGAGCCCGATCTCGCATTGCCCGAAGATCGACTTCTTGAAGTCGAGGATCGGCACTCCGTACGGGTCCTTGCCGACGTGCTCCTTCTTCTCGATCTGCGCGATGATCTTCTGGATGTCGTAGACCGTCGTGTGCGTGTCGAGCTTGCCACCGATGACGACGCCGGTGCCGTCCGGTGTCACGTCGACGCCGTGCGGACTCTTCGGTTCGGGGACGAACGCGAGCAGGTTCTCGTCGATCGCCGTCTGCAGGCGGATCGTCCGCATCCCCGCGATCGTCTCGGTCTTGCCGGCATTGGCGACGGCCTCGGCCTTCCGCCAGTTGATGCAGTGCAGATAGTCGGTGTCGTTCTGCGACGAACCCGATTCGAGCGGCGGCCTGCCTTCGAGCGTTCCACCGTAGGCGCGTTCGGTGTTGAACGAGTTGCAGAACAGCCAGCCGTCACTGCCCTTCTTGCCGCAGTCGGCGAGGTCCTGCATGTACGGCGGCAGTTCGATCGCGAACGACGCTTCGGGAACGATGCGTCCCTTCTGCTTGTCGAAGCGCCAGAAGATCATCGCGCCGCGGTACTTGTCGTTGTACTCCTCGATCGGCGCATAGGCGCCGCCGAGCGGCGCGGGATATTGCGACGTCTCGATCACGTAGTCGGTGTCCGGCGTGACGAACGTCGCACCGTGCTCCGACGCAATCAGCTCGCTGCTGACGATCTGCTTCGTGACGAAGTCCGACAGGTCGACGACGGCGACGCGCGGATTGCACTTGTCGTTCACGAAGATGTACTTGCCGTCGTACTCACCGCCGGTCTCGCTGAGCGCCGGATGGTGCATGTCGGCCCAAGTGATCTCCTTCCCGCCGCGCCGCGCCTGTTCGAGGATCGCATTGCTGTCGTCGCCGTAGCCGAAGCCCTGCCACGGTTCCGGCGTGAACACGCCGACGTACTTCAGGATCCGCATGCTCGGCACGCCGATCACGATCAGATTGCCGCCGTGTCCGCCCGACGCGAACGTGTAGTACTCGTCGTGACGTCCGGTCGGCGTGTAGGTCTTCAGTGCGGCGACGACGTCCTGTTCGGAGAGGTCGCGAGCCTTCATCAGCGACAGCACGTCGCTGCCGGCTCCACCCGATCCCCCGTTCCTGCCTCCGCAGGCGGCGAGGATCGACAGAGCGAACAATGCGGCTCCTGCCGCGAAGGGGACGGATGGACGAGGCGATGGCGAAGCGTTCATGGGACCCTCGATCGGGTGATGCGTGTGCCCGCCGCCGGAGCGGCGACGAGCACGGATGTCGTGGAGACGGTGGTGCAGACGGTCGCGCGCGAGGGCGCGATCACTTCGGGCGGAAGCCGCGGACGATCTCGACGAGTGCATTCAGCACGTCGTCTTTCCCCTTCAGTTGTGGTTGGGCGACCATCATCGGGCTCTTCCCGACCGCAGCGCCGCCGAACACGATGACCTTGCGAATGTGTTCGTCGGTCACCGAGTCCTGCCAGGCGGCATCGGCGAACGAGCGCGGCTTCGGCTCGAGCTGTGCGGCACCGGGTCCGTCACCGAGTCCGGTCTTGCCGTGACAGGTGAAGCACAGCGTGTCGAACAGCGCCTTGGCCTCGCCGCGCCCGACTTCGGTCGGCTTTGCCGCCGTCGCGCTCGGGCCGGCATTGCCGGACGGGCTGCCGTTCGTCGTCGCAGAGTCGTTGCCGCACGCGGCGAGCAGCATGGCGAGGGCGAAGGTCGTGAATCTCGTGGTCGTGGACATGTCGGGCTCCGTTGGCGCGAGGTCGTGGTGGTCGCGCCTCCACATCAATGGACAAGATCATCCAGAATTTCGGACGTCCTTGGTCGCGGCTCGGTTCGTGAAGCGGTTTCTCCGATGGCGCCAGTCGTGTCGCGTGGACCCGCGTCTTCCAAAGATCTGGATCGCGTTGTCCTGAAAGTCACCATTGCGCCGCCACGGTCGAAACGTCTCGGCAACCGACGCGAGGCGCACCGCTCGGAATGGGCGATGGTCCCTCGTCTCGCGTTCGGTCGACGCTCGCCATGTTCGGATTCGTCGAGCCTCGGTCAAGCAAGGATTTTGCGTTGGCGGGCCGACTGGCCGCGTCCGCCCCGTCGCACCAGAATGCGTCCGATGCTGCTGAACCAGACCGCGGTGTACGGCTTGCGCGCGATGGCGATCCTCGCCGACCTGGCGGCGGGCGAGACGCTGAACGCCGAGGCGCTGAGCGAGCGCACGCACGTTCCGCGGCAGTACCTGTCGAAAGTCATGCGAAAGTTGGTCGTCGGGAAGCTCGTCGTGGCGCGCCGCGGGCATGGCGGCGGGTTCTGTCTGGCGCGGCCAGCGCGTTCGATTCGTCTCGCCGACGTCCTCCATGCCCTCGATCTCGAGCTCGGCGGCGGCTGCGCGTTCGGCTTCGAATCGTGCGACGCGAAGCATCCGTGCCTGCTGCATCCGATCTGGAGTCGGCTGCAGGCGTCCCTCGACGAATGGGCGAACGGCTGCACGCTCGCGTCGCCGCCGGCAGGCCCGACGACTCGCCGACGCTGATTTCCGATCTGCATCGATGCGACGACGTGCGACACGTCGCCGCGTCGCCGCGCGCTATGCGCCGCCGTTCGCGTGATGTGCGTGGTGTCCGCAGCAGCCGCCGCCGGTCCACTTCGCTCCACGTTCGGCGTGCAGATCGACGCCGACGCCCTGACACAGGCGTTCGGCGACACCGAGATACCGGCAATGCGTGCCGTCGCCGACGACGTCGCGTTCGATCCGCTCGAAGCCATCCGCGACGGCTCCGGCGGCGGCGCCGGTGATCCCGGTGCGCGCAATCGGGAACAGCACGTTGTTCTCCTTGT
>JAEYTU010000094.1 GCA_023433825.1 Planctomycetota bacterium | reverse complement strand
GGTCGATCTGCACCCGAACGTCGGCGCCCGCAACCGGCGAACCGTCGATCGACGTCACGACACCGTGAACGCGCGCTTCGTCGACGACGATGACGTCGCGCACGATGCGTGACTCGACGCCGACCGGCAGTTCGAGATCGCTGCTCGCCTTGCCGCCGACCCGGATCCGAAACAGGTAGTCGCCAGCGGGCAGTGCCGCGAAGCGAACGATCCCGGTCGCGTCGCTCCGTTCTTCGCGCGCGAAGTGGCGCAGCATGCGTCCGTTCCCGTCGTCGGTCGCAGGTGACGGATCGAGCATGCGCGCGAACACATGGGCACGTGCGATCGGCCGCTGGGTCGCGTCGGCGATCCGAAGCTCGACGCTCGCGCCGTCGCGACGCAATCGAAGTTCGATCGGTGCGTCGCCGGTGGTCGTCGCGGTCCCGACCATGCGCGCGTCGGAACAACCGTGGACCGGGTGGCGCGCGGCGATCCACGAGCCGCGCGCGCCTTCGGCCGGCAGCGCGAGGACGCGAAGCTCACCGACCGTGTCCGTCGCGCCGACGACCGAGGCGGCCTCGAAGCGCGGAACGTCGGTGAAGTTGCTCAGACTCCAGACCAGCACCTCGGCCCCCGCGACCGGCACGGCAGCGTCGTCGACGACTCGGACGCGGACGTCGACGCCGCCTTCGACGACGACGCGAAGTTCGTGCGTCTGATCTGGCGAGACCAACGCTTCGGTCGTCACGCGTCGATCGAGGACGAACTGCCACCGACCGACCTCGAGCCGCTCGAACGTCGCGACACCCTCGTGGTCGGTCACGACGACGGCGAACGGCAGGTCGGCGCGTCGTCCGATGCGGGGGAATGCGGCGACCCCGACGTGCGGCAATGGCGCAGACGTCGTCGCGCGGACGACGGTCACGCGCACGCGGCCGTGCAACGTCGCGGCGGCCGACGGCGCGGACTCGGCGCGTCGAGCCGGTTGTGCGTTCGCGTCGGCATCCGCCGAAGGCACCGACGCCGACGCTTCCGGTCGCGCCGTCGCGGCCGCCGGGTCGTCGGCGCGACCGTTCGATTCGTTCGGTCCCGCGCCCGGCGGTGTGCTCGCACCCGCCATCCACCACAACAGAAGGGCCGCCGCGAGAACGCCGATGCCGAGCAGCCAACGCATGCCGCGGATGATGCCGACGCGGCCGTCGGCTGCGAAGTGCTGCGGGGGCCTGCGGACCAGCGTCAGCGCACGAGCGACGTCAGTCGGTAGTACGCCTGCAGCGTCAGCGCATTGATCGCCGTCGCATAGACGCGCCCGCCGTCCTCGCCCCAGACGTCGATCGGGTCCCACGAACCGAGGAAGTTGCCCTCGTGTCGCTGCGTCTTTCCGATCGCCGGCCACAGCGTCCGTTCCCATTGCGCCCAGTGCGTGCCGCCGAACTGATAGAGCGCGTACGTCGCGTAGTACCAGTAGTAGAAGTCGATCGAACCGTCGGCGGCGTTCCAGATCGGCGGGCGTTTGACCAGTGTGTCCGCGGCCGCACGCATGATCGGCACGTGCTTCGGCTCCTGTCCGAGGCAGAAGCGCGCCATCAGCCCGACACCGGTCATCGCTTCGCCCTTCTCGACCGGGAACCGCGTCGCGTGATCGCCGACGTGCCGTGACGACGGTTCGCCGCGCTTCGTGTACCCCGCACGACCGGTCAGGGGCTCCGTCACTTCGTCGAACCACGCCTCGATGCACTTCAACGCCGTCGACGACACGTCCAGTCCGAAGTCGCGCGCCGACTTGTAGACCAGCACGCCCCAGCCGGTGACGGAGCTGTCGTTGTCGTTGTCGCGCGGCTGATAGCGCCAGACCTTGTACGGATTGCGGTGCGCCTCCAGATACCGCAGCGCGTTCTGTGCGACCGGGCGAAGCATCGTCGACTGCGACAAGCCGTATGCCTCGACGATGGCATACGTCGCAATCACGTGGTCGTAGATCGACGAGTGGCTCGACGCCGTCCCGATGCGTCCGGTGCCCGAATCCTGCTGAAGGCGCAGCCAGTGCACGGCCTTCTTGACGACGTCGCGGTGCGGACCGGTGCGCAGCGTGTTGCCGTCACCGAGGAATGCGAGCAGCGCGAGACCGGTCACACCGACGTCGTGGACCGGGTTGCCGGGTCCGGTGCACGGCGTGCCCTCGACGTCGTGTTTCATGAATCCGTCGGCATCCCACTTCCCGTCCTCGTCCTGATGACGGCGCAGCCATTCCAATGCGCGGTCGACGGTCTCCGCCGTGCGCGGGTTGGCTTTCGCGAATCGACCGCGCCGCCCCGAACGCTGCCCCGACGGCCCGCCGGCACCTCCGGTCAGCCCGACCTCGGAAGCCCACGCGTCGCTGGTGTATGCCGATTCCTTCGTGTCGTTCGGCTCGGTGAAGTCCTCCGGCGACGGGTTGGGCTCCGTCGTGATCTCGGTCGGGTCGAGCACGATGTCGTCGGTCTCGACCGGATCGGTCGGCTCCGGCGGCGGCGGCACGACGTCTGGTTCTGGCGGCGCGTTTGGCGGTGGCGGCGCGAGCGAGACCATCTGCTCGACAGTCGACATTCGCTCGGCCGGGATCAGCCAGACGAGCAGGACCGCAATCACGTGGGCGGCGATCGACAGCATCAACCACGGCGTCTGCCGCAATCGTTCGCCGAGCATCTCCTGGAACGTCGCCGCATCGTCGAGCAGCGGATTGCGCGTGGCGTGCAGACGGATGGCGGTTGGGTCCACGGACATGGCGACCTCTCTCGTGCGTGCGGTGATGCAACGGGGGGCGCGTTGCGATGCGGGTCGAACGGGTGCTTCCGCGCGGTGGTTCGCACGACACGTGAAACGAGGTAGCGTGGCCGCAAACGAATCGGGGTCTCCCAGGAGTCGACCATGTCACGTCTCGCAGTCTTGATCGTGCTGTCCTCGCTCGTCGCGGCCATGAGGGCACAAGTCGTCACTCCGAGCTATGCCGCGGCGTTCGAAGGAAACGTTCGATTCCGCTTCTTCTCGAACATGACTCCGCGCCACTGGCAGCAGGCGCACGGAGAACTGCGCGGTCGCCCGATGACGCTGAATTCGCTGGCGCTTCGCAGGGACCGCGCCAGCGATCAACTCATCCAGTTGCCGACCGGAATGCCGATGGACCTCTGGCTCGGACGCGGTGACCGCACGCAGATGACTGGCGATCCAAGCGCGAACTTCGTCGGCGCACCGACCCACGCCGCCGTTGCGTCGCGACTCGACATTCCCGCTGGGCCCGGCCGGTTCGGAGACATGCCGCGCCCGTTCGACATCCGCGTTCCGCTGGAGATTCCGTACATCCACGACGGAACTTTGGATCTCGTCTGGTTGATGCGTTTCCCATGGGGGCCGAGCGGTTTCATCGCCGATCTCGACGGCGCCGACGCCAACGCAGGGCTCGGCTACGGGTACCGGCGGTGGGTCGGGTTTCATTGCCCGTCGGCGAATCTTCTGCTGCACGCGGAGCCGATGTCGATGCGTGACCACCTCCTCTTCGGATGGACCATCTACGCGGGTGGACCGGACGTCACGGGCGTGATCCTGATCGGCGCACCGATCGCACTCGCAGTGCCGGGACTGTGCGGCGGAACGCTGTGGACGGACGGATCACTCGGCAGCGCGACGTTTCGCACGAACCTCACGGGCTGGCTCGATCTGTTGACGACGCACAGGGTCCCGTACTCGGCACACCACGTCGGGATTCTGCTCGCAGCGCAGATCGCCGTCCTCGATCCCAGTCAACCCGGCATCCCAGTCGCCGTCTCCGCTGGCAACTACTTCAGCTTCGGGTCGATGCCGATCGCGATGCCGGCCACGACGGTGACCAACATGTTGAGCGTGGGATCGCAGGTCTTGCCCGACACAGGCCTCGTCGTCGAGTTCCGCTGAAGCAGCGGGCGTCCCCCCGAACCCGGCTCGCGGCCGTGGCGTGAACGTGCGTCGCGACTACCGGCGCCACCATGAAG
>JAEYTU010000005.1 GCA_023433825.1 Planctomycetota bacterium | reverse complement strand
TTCGCGGCGACATGGTGACGGCGCACACGTTCCACGGTCACGTGCTGCGCGACTACTACCCGCGGCTCGTGTCGGCGTGGCTCGCTGCACGGGAACGTCGGCTCGCGGCGCGCACGGACCTGCTGTTCGCCGTCAGTGCGTCGTGCCGCGACGAACTCGAGGCGCTCCGCGTCGCGCCGCCGGGGCGGATCGTCGTCGTTCCACCAGCGGTCGACGTCGCGCGGTATCTCGGTTCGTCGCGTGACGTGGCGCGTGCGGCGATCGGCGTCGACACGGCGACGCTCGTCGTCGGGTTCGTCGGGCGGCTGGTGGCGGTCAAGCGACCCGAGCTGTTCCGCGCGACGATCGACCGGTTGCCGAACGCGCTCGGCGTCGTGCTCGGCGACGGGCCGCTGCATGCGGTGCTCGATCACCCGCGGATCCGGCGGTTCGGCGCGGTCGACGATCCGTGGACGTTCGTTCCCGGGTTCGACGTGCTGCTGTTGCCGAGTCGGCGCGAGGGTCTCCCGCTGGCGGCGGTCGAGGCGCTGGCCGCCGGCGTGCCGGTCGTCGGATTCGACGTTCCCGGCGTGCGCGATGTCCTCGGCGACGCACGGCTCGGCCGGTGTGTGGCCGAGACCGATGGCGGGGCGGGGCTCGCCGCCGCGACGGTCGCGCTGCGCGACGACGCGCGGGCGCGGGAGGTCGCGCGGGTGGCGGGGCCGGCGTTCGCCGCGCGGTTCGATCCCGACGGCGTAGCCTCGGTCCTCGACGATGCCTGTCGCGCGGCGCTGCGACGCGCGCGATCGTTGCGCGAATGACCGACGACCCGAGCGACTTCCGCGAACCGCACCTTCGCCGCGGCGACTTCCTCGGCGCATTCGCCGTGCACGAGACCGAGGCTGGGATCCTCGTCGTCGGCAATCGCCGCGTCGTCGGCGGGCGAACGGTGACGACGTGGGATCTGCCCGGCGGACAGGTCGAGCCTTCGGAGCTGCTGCACGAAGCACTCAGCCGCGAGCTGCACGAGGAACTCGGCATTCGCCCGCGCGGGGTCGCACCGTTCCTGTTCCTGCAAGAGGGCGAACGTCGCCGCGGCGGGCGGCGCGTGCATGCGTGGCGGTCGTTCTTCTTCGCGGTGTCGGCGTTCGACGGTGTGTTGGGTTCGGGCGTCGAGGCGCTGCCGTGGCGTTTCCTGTCGCGCGCCGAACTCGCGGTGGGCAACGACGTGCCGTACCACGACAGCTTCCGCAGTTGGCTGATCGGCGGTGGAACGTTGTTCCACTCGGTGTGGGACGACGACGTCGGCGAGATTCGCGAGTCGTAGCGGGACCTTTCGTGCGTGCGCGGCACAGGCGGGAGTGTCGTGGCTTGCGGGTATGGGTCTGGGTTGGTTCTGCTGCGTGGCGCTCGCGACGCCGCTGCCGACGATCCCGATCGCTGCGGCGTTGCTCGTCGTCGACGTCGACGGGGTGGGCGCCGTGCGGTTCGGCTTTCCATTGCCGTTCGAAGCGGTCGCACGCGGGCTGCGCGCGGAGGGGGGCGGCGCGGTGCTGCAGTGGCGATTCCTGCAGCCGACACCGGACCCGGTCACGGGACGGATCTGGGTCGAGGTCTGTCTCGCACCGGCTCGCGGCCGGATCGCGCTCCACGCCGGTGGTGTCGCGGCGGTTGCCGGCGACGACGGGCCGGTGCGGACGCGCGAGCGGATCGTCGAGGAGTCCGACAGCGTCACGCGAACGACGACGATCGATCGATATCGCGATGGCGGCGTCGATCGCGTCGAGCGGTTGCTGTTCAAGGCGGCGCGGACGCACGACGGGGAGGCGTTCGGCGCCGGCGAGGCGGTGACGCTCGGTGGGCGAGATGCCGATCAGCGGTGGTTGCGAGTCGGGATCGCGGCGCAGGCGTACGCGCGCGCCGGCGTGCTGCCGGCCGCCGGCGCGCGGTACGCGGCGTATCGCGACGTTCTCGCGCGGTTCGGTGCGGGCCTTCCGACGCTTTCGGGCCGGCGCGGTCATGGCGACTACGCGCGCAGCGGCGGGACGATCACCAACCTCGAGTTCGACACGACGCTCGCGTTCGCACGGCTCGGGATGGCGACGCGTTCGCGCGAGCTGTTGCAGCGCGCGGCCGATGCGGCACGACATCTCGTCGACGTCGATCTCGATCCGCGGACTGCGTTGCCGTTCCGTCACGGCGGCGACCATCGAACGGCGCGACCCGAGCCCGGCCATGTCTGGTCGACGGGGCTGCTGACGGTCGGTGCGCTCGCAGCGCAGGCCGAGTGGATCGACGCTGCGCGCGCGATGGCGCGCGGGCTGGCGCGACATCCCGCGCTGGCGAGTGCGGAGGGCGAGCGCGGCGACGATCGGCTGCGCGACGTCGCGTGGCCGCTCGCCGAGCTCGAGGCGTTCTTGCGCTTCGAGGACGACGGCCACGTTCGCAGTGCGGCGGATCGGCTGGCCGACGTGTTGCGCCGGCGTTTCGACGCGACGGCGTGCGTGTTCCGCTTCGGCGAAGGGGAGACGCGGGGCGCCGCGTATCGCGAGCGGTTGTGGTTGACGTCGGGTCTGGCCTTGCCGGCGCTGCGAGCACACCTGCGACGGAGCCCGGACGCCGTGCTCGCCGATCAGGTCAGCCGCATCGAGACGCGCGTGCTGGCCGAGATCCTGGCCGGACGCGAAGGCTTGCCGCTGTCACTCCTCGTCGTCGACGGACGTGTCGTCGACGCGCAGCGTTCGCGCGGCCGGCCGGAGGGCTATCTGTTGCTCGAAGGTCTGCGTCCCGACGCCGTCGATCGCGCGCTGTTGCGACCGACCGTGCGCCGAGCGCTCGAACTCGATGCCGCCGACCCCGACGCTGCGACGTCGTTCTCGATCGCCGGCCGGTGCGCGTGGGTGTGTCGGTGAAACACTCGTCTCGCGCGTTCGTCTCCGTTTGCCCGTCACCGCACCTGCAGATTGCCGAACAGGACCTTTCCGTCGCGCAGGACGAGGACGCCGATCTCGCGTCCGGTCTGGCCGGGGAGTTCCTCGCCGAAACGTTCGAGTGCTGGCAACTGGACCTGGCGCGAACGGCCCCACATGTCCTGCTGCCACAGACCGATCATCACGTCACCGCGTTCGAGTGCGATCTCGGCCGCCGACGATCCCGGGCGCACGCCTTGGATCACGTAGACGAACGGCAGGATCGGCAACTGCCGACGGCCCGAGCCTTCGAAGAACGCGCGTGTCGCGGCCTCGACGAGCTTGCGATCCTCGCGCTGCGTGACGGCGCGAAGTTCGAGCCCGAGACGACGCAGGACCTCGACCTCGTGCAGTGCGAGCGGGACCGGTTCGGCCTCGATCGTCCGCTTCCCGCGCTGCACGCGGAACGGAAAGCGCACACCGGGCCGCGCATCGAGGATGCTGCGGGCGAAGTCGAGCGCGTTCCGCATCGGTTGGCCGCCGGCCGAGACCAGGCGATCGCCGCGCTGCAGCCCTGCGTCGTGCGCGGGACCGTCGGGATCGACCTCGACGATGACCGGCGCGCCGTCCTCGTCTTGCACACGCAGTCCGAACCACAGTCGCGCGAGGTTCTCCGACGACAGCAGCTTGTCCCGGAACACGCGCGTCACGGTGTCGACCGGGATCGCGAAGCCGATGTTCTCGGAGCCGAACGCCATCGCGTTGTTGATGCCGATCAACTTGCCGGTGATGTCGAGCAGCGCGCCGCCGCTGTTCCCCTGATTGATCGCGGCGTCGGTCTGCAGCAGACCGCGGTACGTGTTCACGCGTCCGTCGGGTGTGCGGACCGTGATCTCGCGATCCTGCGCCGACAGCACGCCGACCGTGACCGTGTTCGCATGTCCCTGCGGATTGCCGATCGCGATGACCGACTCCCCGGGTTCGAGCGCCGCAGAGTTGCCGAGCACGACCGGTTTGACGACGTCGCCGTCGGGCAACCGCAGTTGCAGCAGCGCGAGATCGTCGGCCGGCGACGTGCTGAGCAGCTCGGCGTCGTACTCCTTCCCGCTCTTCAGCTTGACCTTGATCTCGACGCCCGTGCGTGCCTCGGCGAGCGCGACGACGTGCCAGTTCGAGATCACGAGACCCTTCTCGTCGAGGATCACACCGGAACCCTGTCCGTCGACGACGTTCCCGCCGCGTGTGCGCGACGCGGCGCGATCCTGATGCACGACGTAGATGCTGACGACCGAGTCGGCCGCACGGCGAACGGCCTTGACGACGGGGGTCACGCGGTCGTTCGCATCGGCGTCGTCGGTCGGGACGAAGG
>JAEYTU010000663.1 GCA_023433825.1 Planctomycetota bacterium | reverse complement strand
ATTCGGATTCGGATCGACCGTCGTCGCGATCGTGCAGGCCGGCGGTCCGGAGTTCGCGCCGCTCGCTCCGGGAACCGCCGTGCGTCAAGGCGCGGCTGCCACGGCGCGCGCGGACTGACGTCGACGCCGTTCAACCGGCCGCGCGCTCGTCGACGACCGGTTCGACCGGCCGACTGGCCGTCGCGAGCAGGACGACGCCGAGAGCTGCCGACGCCGCCGATGCGATCAGGATCCCGACCTTCGCCTCGTCGATCAGGGTGCCGGACAGCCCGAGGTTCGCGATGAACAGCGACATCGTGAATCCGATCCCGGTCAGACACGCGACACCGCCGATCTGACGCCAGTTCGCACCCTCGGGGGGTGCTGCCCAGCCGAGGCGGACGGCGAGCCACGCGCAGACGAGCACGCCGAGCGGCTTGCCGACGAACAGGCCGACGATCGTTCCGATCGCGACCGGTTGCAGGATCGTCGCGCCGAGATCCTCGCCGAGCGCGACGCCGGCATTGGCGAACGCGAACAACGGCAAGATCAGGAAGGCGACCCACGGGTGCAGCATTCGTTCGAGTCGCCCTGCCGGAGTCTCGACCTGCGTGCATGCGGCCTCGAGTTCCTGGATCGTCGATTGCGAATGCGCGTGCGACTCGTTCGTGCCGTTGCCGTGGTCGTGCTCGAACCGGTGCAGCAGGTCGCGGGCACGCGTGAGGAAACGTGCGCGGTCGATGCGCGGACGCGCCGGGATCGTCAGCGCCATCAGCACGCCGCCGACCGTCGCGTGGACTCCGGACTTGATCAGCGCGAGCCACATCGCGAGTCCGAGCAGTCCGTAGAGCAGGGGGTGGCGGAAGCCGAGCAGGTTCGCCAGGGCCGCGATCGCGAGCAGACCGTGCGCGATCAGGATCAGTTCGAACGAGATCCCCTCGCTGTAGAAGAGCGCGATGACGACGACGGCGCCGAGGTCGTCGATGATCGCGAGTGCAGTCAGGAAGACCTTCAGCGTCAGCGGCACGCGCTTGCCGAGCAGCGACATGATCCCGAGCGCGAACGCGATGTCGGTCGCCATCGGAATCCCCCACCCGCTCGCGCCGACCTCGCCGGCGTTGAACGCCGAGTACAGCAACGCCGGCGCCGCCATTCCGCCGATCGCTGCGGCCAGCGGAAACATCAGGCGCGACGGACTCGCGAGTTCGCCGTGCAGCGCCTCGCGTTTGATCTCCATTCCGACGACGAAGAAGAAGACGACCATCAGGCCGTCGTTGATCCACTTCGCGAGAGGTTTGGACAGGCTCAGGTCGCCGAAGCGGACTTCGAACGTCGTTTGCCAGAGATCGAAGTAGGACTGACCGTTCGCGGAGTTGGCCCAGATCAGCGCGGCGAGCGTCGCGACGAACAGCAGGATGCCGCCCGAGGACTGGTGTTTCGCGAACCGGAGGAACGGTCGCAGGATGCGGTCGGAGGGAGTGGAGACGGCCATGGCGAGCGGAGGATCATGCAGACCACGTTCGCGGCTTCCATCGAAAGCGCCGCCGTTGCGCGAACTTCCGCGCTCGGCGGCTTCACACCGAGCCGAGCCTCACCGAGGCGTGCTCACAACCCTTCGACGCGCAGCAGTTGCCGCGCCTCTTCGCCGGCCGGGATGCGCTTGTGCTTCTCGGCGACGTGCTTCAGCAACTCGCCGCCGAAGCGGCGCTCGGCGCCCACGGATCCGGCGAAGTGCGTCCCGACGCGCAGCAGTGCCTCGGCCGACAGTTGCGATTCCTTCTTGAGCCGGTCGAGCACCGGGAACTCGTCGCGAATCAGCATCGCGAAGTGCCCCATCGTCGCGTCACCGCCGGCGGCGCGCGTCGCGCGCGAGTCGATCCCGTCCATCAGCAGTCGGGCGACGGCGAGTTGGAAGCGCGCTTCGCCGTCGAGCGGCGCAGACTGGGCCATCTTCAGCAGCAACTCGACGCAGTCGGCGAGCTTGCGGGCCTTTCGCAGGCGAACCGCACGGTCGACGACGACCTCGGAGCCGACCGCGGGCGCGACCTCGAGCAGCAGCGACAGCGCGACGTCGGCGAGCGTGTCGTTCGTCCCGTACAGCTTCAGGAACCGCTCCGACAAGACCGTCACGTGCTTCTTGGCGAAGTGCGCCTTCAGGCCGCGCAGCGGACGCGCCAGCATCGTCGCGCGGTCGGGACGACGTTCGGCGAGAAAGGCTTCGAGCACCAAGTCGAGCGCGGCCGGGTTCTCGGAGAGAACTCGACTCGCGACGTCGACCAGCGCCCCGTTCGAACCGACGAGCCAGTCGAACGCGAGCTTGGCCGTCTCGGCGGTCTTGACGTTGCGGAGGGCTCGCATCGCGAACAGGCGCACTTCCTCGCTCTCGGCTTCGAGCAGCTTCTTCAGCTTCGTGATCGCCGGCGCACCCCAGTTGTCGACGTGCTCGAGCAAGTGCATCGTCGGTCGAACGACGTGAGTCATGTCGAGGTCGTCGACGTAGTCGAGCAGACTCGCAGCCTGCGTGGCCGTCAGCGGAACACCCTCGAGTTCGCGCAAGGCCGCCTGCCGGACGACGGCCGGAGACTTGTCGCCCGCCGCCTTCAGCAGCGTCGCCTTCGCACCGGGGCGGTCGATGCTCGCGAGCGCCGTCAGCGCGTGGCTGATCGATTCGGGCGGAGTTGCCGCTGGCGTCTTGCCGTTGCAGCGCTTCTCGATCGTCTCGAACGCGAACTTCCGCTGCGCGTCGGTCCACTGCGCGCAGTGGTGACGCAGCACGTCGGCGGACTTCTGCGCGAGCGACGCCATCGGCGAGAACAGCGTGCGGACGATGACTTGGATGCCTTCGCGATCGTGATTGCGTCCGAGGATCTCGAGGATCCGAGCGCGCACCTCCTCGCCGAAGTCGTCGAACACCCGCGACAGTTCCTTCGCGGCCGCCGCCCCCATCTGCCCCAGCACCAGCATCACGCGGTCGGTCAGTGGTCCGCCGGACGCGAGCCGCCGCACGAGCATTTCGACGGCGAGTTCCCCTCCGATCTGACCGAGCGCATCGACGAGGAACGGCGCGACGATGCTCTCGGCCTTCTGCAACTTGTCGCCGAGCGCGCGGACCAGGGCAGGCTCCGACGCGCGGATCTCACCCAAGACTTGTGCCGCTGCGACCTGCAACTCCGGCTTCCCGTCGTCGAGGATGCGAAGGATCGACTTGTGGGTCTCGTTCATGTGCTCGTCCGTGCCGACAGTCTCTGGCCTCCCCACCCGGGGGGAGCGCCCGGCTTCGTGGCAACCCGACGAACTCGCCGAGGCGTCCCGAAGAAGGTGCGGGATTATGCCGATCCCGCTGCGGCGTGCCAACGGTGGAATCTCGTGGACAGACTGTGGGGACTCGGTGGATCGCCGACCCTAATGCGCGTGATGGCAATGCGTTGAGGTTCGACCGCGATTGTGGAGAACTGCCCGGCGGCGACAGCCCGCCGGTCCCTCGTTCCGGTGCCAAGAGCGGGTCGACCGCGCCGGCGGCGGCGTCCGACGACGACAGACCCTGCGTGGGTCGAGGCTTCGCGGTGGACGGGGCGCCGGACGGACCGCACGATGCCCGCCCTTGCGCATCCTCGTCGTCAGTCCGGTGTTGCCGCATCCCGCGGCCTCCCACGGGGGAGCGGTCTACTTGGGCGCCGTGCTGCAGGGACTCGTCGCGCATGCCGAGGTCGGCCTCGTGTCGTTCCTGCGGCCGTCCGAACTCCGCTGGGGCAGCCAACCTCCGCCCGGACTTTCGCTGTTCCGCACGGTGCTCGCCCGGCAGAAGCGCGATCTGACGCTGGTCGGGCGGCTTCGCAACAAGGCGCGGATGGTCTTCCGGTGGGGTTGGCACGGCCAGCCGCTTTTGGCGGCCAAGGCGTTCGACGCGCGGATGGTCGAACTACTGCGAACGGTGTCCGCGGAGTTTCGCCCGCAGATCGTCCTGCTGGAGTTCGGCGTGATGGCGCAGTACCGCGACTGCTTCGGTGGGATCCCGGTCGTGCTGACCGACCACGAGCAAGGGCTGGCGCTGCCGGATCGACTCGGCCCGGCCGGAGTCGGACTCGCGCGCGACCGGCGACTGTGGCGTCGTTACGTCGCCCGCTGGTACCCGCGGATGGACCTGCTCCAGGCGCTGAACGACGAGGACGCGAAGGCCCTCTCCGAGCGGGTCGGCCGACCGGTCGAAGTGCGTCCGCCGATCGTCCCGATCCCGGCCGAACCGGTGCACCCGGAGGCATCGTCGCGCGACGTGCTGTTCCTCGGCGATTACAGCCACCCGCCGAATCCGGAGGCCGCGACGTTCCTCGCTCGGGAAGTGCTGCCGCGACTCCGCCGCGCACTGCCCGACGCCGGTCTCGTGCTCGCCGGTCCGCGCGCCGGCGCCGACGTTCGCCGTCTGGCCGAACTGCCCGGGGTGCGGCTGGTCGGTTACGTGCCCGACGTCGCCGACGCGTTTCGTGGCGCGCGGTTGCTGCTCGCACCGCTGTTCTCCGGCGGCGGCAGTCGCATCAAGGTTCTGACGGCGCTCGCACACGGGCTGCCGGTCGTCTCCAACGCGCTGGGGTTGCGCGGCCTGACGGCGACAGCGCCGGCGGTCTCACTCGCCGAGTCGCCCGACGGGCTCGCACGCGCGGCGCTCGCGTTGCTCGCGAGTCCGGACGCGGCGATGGCGGCCGGTCGCGCGGCGCGCGCATTCGCCGAACGCGAGCTGAGTCCCGACACGCTCGCGCGCCGTCAGATCGAACGATTCACGAAGCTCTTGGCGCAGCACGGCAAGTGACGCAGGCGCGCCGCGCGTGTCGCGCCGGGCCGGCCGTCAGACGCGTTCGCCGACCGGTGTGCGCGTCTCGACTTGCGGGCGCGCCTTCTTCTTGCGACCGAAGCGGATCGAGAACTTGCGCCGCGTCTCCTGCAGGAACGACTCCATCTTCGAAGTCTCACGGCCGCGCACGAAGTTCCAGAAGATGCGGAAGATCCGCTGCGGGCGCGTGACGAACGACGTGACGTAGAAGTTCGCGACGATCCAGTACTTCCACCGCGTCATCTGACGCGCGGTCATCTTCAGGTTGTAGTTGCGCGCCGGGTCCATGAACTTGTTGTGGACGTAGACCGGCAGCTTGAGGAACGCGTCGTTCATCTCGACCTTCCCGAGCCGCACGAGCTCGTGATAGATCTCGGTGCTCGGCAGCGGGAAGAAGAACCCCGCCGACACGTCGTCGACGCCGGCGCGTGCGAGGCGGCGGATCATCTTCGCGGTCGCCGCCATGTCGACCGGCTCGTCGGTCGGGTAGCCGAGCACGAGGAAGCAGCCGACGTTGAGGCCGTTCTTGACCGCGGCGTGCACGGCGCGGAACAGCTTCTCGTCGGTCAGCATCTTCTTCATGTGCTTGCGCGTTCGCTCCGAGCCCGACTCGGGCGCGAAGTTCAGCGAGCGACATCCGGACGCGACGAGCAGTCGTGCGACTTCCTCGTCGATGATCTCGGACCGCGTGCCAGCCGGGAGCTGCCACGTGATGTCGAGTCCGCGGCGCATCAACTCGCCGCAGAACGCGACGACCCAGTCGCGCTTCAGGATCGCCGTCAGGTCCTGGAACGGGAAGTTCGCCGCTCCGAACTTGCGTACGTAGAACTCGATCTCGTCGGCGACGTCGATCGGTTCGCGCGCGAACCACTTCGTCGTCCACATGTTCGGCGACGAGCAGTACGTGCATTGGTACGGGCAACCGCGCGTCGCGAGGATCGGCACCGTTCGTCCGTAGTGAATGCCGGTGACGAGCTTGTGCTCGTCGTAGGCGCGCACGTCGAACAGGTCCCATGCCGGCCACGGGATCTCGTCGATCGCGCGGATCCGGTCGCGTCGCTTGTTCTTCGTGATCGTGCCGTCGGCGGCGCGATAGACGATGCCTGGGATCACCGACGTGTCGATGCCCATCTCGATCGCGCGGAACAGCGCGATCGCGGTTTCCTCGCCCTCGCCCATGACGAGGTAGTCGATCGGTGCCTGCTCCATCGAGAGCTCCGGCACCGCCGTGAAGTGCTCGCCGCCGCACACGATCGGCAGCGTCGGGTACGCGGCGCGGATCTTCCGGATCAGTTCGCGGACGATCGGCCACGAATACGACCACATGCTGGTCAGGCCGATCGCGCCGGCCTGCGGGTCGATGCGCGCGATGATCTCGTCGGGCGTCAGCCCGAGACGCCAGATGTCGCCCTCCGGGATCATCTGCTCGGGCGCTTCGCCGAGCGCATCGATGACCGAGATCGAGTGACCGTCCTCCCGGAGGACCGCGGCGATGTAGGCGAGCCCCAGCGGCAAGCTCGGTCGCAACGCGGTCAGGCCGTTCTTGTTGATGTAGACCGGCGGGTGGATCAGCTGGATCTTCATTCGGTCACGTGTCGACGCTGCGGAGCCCTGGAGAAGGCGCGGGACTATACCACCGCGCTCCGATCACGGGCCTCGTCGGACGGCGAACGGTTCCGGACCGCTGTCTCGCGGCGAGATCGTCCACGAATGCGACGCGAGCGCCGCGACGGCGGCGCTCGGCGCGCGGCGACACAGGGCGCGTCAGCGGATGACCGGATCGCGCGGGCGCTCGGGCGCGCGATCCGGAGTCCGCCCGGGCGTGCCTTCGCCCCGCGGCTGGCGCGGGATCTCGACCGGCTCGAGGACGACACTCGCCTCGCCGCTGCCGCGCTTCAACGTCAGCCGCGGCGGCTCGGCCCCCTCACGCGGACGCAACGCGCGCATCAGCCGACCGAAATCGGTGACTTCTTCGCCGTTCACGTGCGTCACGACGTCGCCGTCGCGAATGCCAGCCTTCGCCGCGCGACCGTCGGGCTTGACGCTCTTGAACGTCATCCCGTCGAGCTCGACGCCGAGTGCGGCCTCGAGCACCGGCGTCGCGTCGGTTCCGACCGCACGCATCACGCCATCGCGCGCGATCAGATTCGGCAGGTTCGCCGTGCCGAGCGCGGCCAGCGCGACGACGGTCGACGTGTGCCGCATGTACTCGGGGATCGCGACGTCGAACGTGTCCCACTGCGTGTGCCACGTGTAGTTGAAGTAGTCGCTGCGGCCCTTCAGCGTCCACGACCACGCTGGCACACCGGCCGCGAGGAACGATGCGTGATCACTGCCGCCGCGCGCCGGCATCCGGTCGGCCACGGTCAGTTCGAGCACGGGCACGGGTTCGCGTTCGCTGTCGCCGTCGGCGCCCGCCGCGGGCTCGGGAGGCGTCATCGACTCGATCTCGGCGAGCGCCAGTTTCATGTCGTCGAGCATCGACGGTGTGACCGTCAGCCCCTGCGCCCAGTTCGTTCCGGTGTCGTGGTTGAAGACGGCCGACACGTTGTTCATCGACGTCCGGTTGCGTCGCACGTAGCTGTTCGAACCGAGCAGTCCCTGCTCCTCCCCACCCCACAGGATGAAGCGGATCGTCCGGCGCGGCTTCGCGCCGACCGCTGCGAGGATGCGCGCGGCCTCCATCGTCGACGCCGTGCCGGTGCCGTTGTCGGTCGTACCGGTGGCCATGTGCCACGAGTCGAGATGCCCGCAGACGATGACGACTTGATCGGGGAACTCGGTGCCCGGGATCTCCGCGACGACGTTGTGCAACTTCACCGGGCCGGCACGGAACCGATTGCGGATGTCGAACTCGATCGTGACGGCGTCCGGCCCGCGCAGCAGTTCCTCGATCCGAGCGGCCTGATCTTGACGCACGACGATGTTCGGAATGGTCGGCAGGTTGTTCGGGTTGACGCGATGGTTGCCGAACACGCGCATGCGCGTCGGGAATCGCGGATGCGCGGCGCCCGCACGTGCGACGAAGCCGAGGCACCCTTCCTTCTGCACCAGCGCGTCGAACGCGCGACGCACGGCCGCGCTGGACGGGCGGCTGCCCCAGAGGTAGCTGGTCGCCGCGAGACCCGACAACGCAGCGACGTCCTCGGCGGTCTTCGGCATCGGACGCAGCGTGCCCGAGACGCGACCCTTCGTCCCGGCCGTCCAGGCTTCGGTCGCGACCTGCAACTCGATCGGCTCCGGCGTCAGCACACGGCCTTGCCACTGACCGCGGTTCCAGATCACCGGGAACTCGCCCCACTCGTCGAGGTGGACGTTCTTCAAACCCATCCGCTCGAACTCTGCCTTCGTCCATTCGCAGGCGAGCGTGAAGTTGTCCGAGCCGGTCAGGCGTTGACCGATCGAATTCGTCAGGTGGTCGAGGATCGCCATGACCTGACTGCGCTGCAGTCCCTCTTCCTTGATCCGCGCGGCCAGCTGCGGATCGACTTGCGCCGGCAACAGCGCCGCGAGGAGCGGGACGGCGACGAATGAGCAGAACGATTTCGACATGCGGACCTCGTGCGTTGGCGGCGGGTGGTGCGTCGGGCAGGCGCGCGCGCGGCGAAACTGCCACGCGAGCGCCCGTCTTTACGCAAGCGCGCCGGTGCGCGCGAGCGGCAGCAGGCCGCGCTCTATCGAGCGGGGCCCGCGCCAGTCCGTTCGTTCACTGGAAGCGCAGCTGCGCGACCGGGATCTCGCGGCGGAACCCGCCGGTCGGCGAAGACGGCGTCGTGTCCTGGATCCGCGAGACAACGCCGCCGAGCGGCAGCACGCCGGTGCCGATGTTCCACCGCGACGAGTACGTCGGGAACAGCAGCGGTGCCTGCGTGACCGGGTCCTGATCGAGACAGATCGCCTGCGTGAAGAACGACGCGCCGGTCAGCGTCGGATTGTTCGGCAGCGTGAACGACGGCGCCTGAAGGCTGCCGCTGCTCGTCCCCGACGTGCCGGTGCGATACGTCATCGGCAGGTCGATGAAGTAGTCCTGCGCCCACTGGCAGTTCGGCTGCGCCGGCAGTCCGACCGCCGACAGCAGGAACGGCAACGGCAGGCCGCCCCACGTTCCACCCACGCCAGTGAAGCCGATGATGAAGCGCGGCGCCGCGAAGGTCGGCTGATTGGTCGGCATCCCGTTCAACGTCAGCGTGAACCCACCGCCCGGATGAAAGGCGCTGCGACATCCCGCCCTCGTCGGCCGCGAACGGCGTGGTAGCCTTCTCGCGTTCATGGCGAATTCCCCCGACGACATCGACGCGATCGTCGACCGCGCGCTCGCGGAAATGGGTCTCGATCCGACGTATCGCAGCTCGATCCGGCGCCTGCACGATTGCGGAAACGATCAGTGGCGCAACTGCTGCGGCAGCGGCTGCGACCCGTGCGTCGAGACACTCGGACGCGCCGTCGATCGCGTTCGCACGATCGTCCGCGCGCGTCAGCGCGCGAATGCCGAACAAGCGAGTTGATCTCGTCCTTCGATCCTCGCGCGCGCGAGATTGGTTACCCGGCCAGGATTCGAACCTGAACTAGAAGGACCAAAACCTTCTGTGCTGCCGTTACACCACCGGGTAGGGCGGGAAGGAAAACAGCCGATCCCGCGCAATGCGCAGGACCGGCTGCCGTGGTTTCCGGACTAGGATTTGAACCTAGACTAAGAGGACCAGAACCTCTCGTGCTACCGTTACACCATCCGGAAGCGCTGACGGAGGGGCGCAGAACGTAGCGGGCACCGAGGGCGGATCAAGGGTCGGATCGCACGGGTCAACGCGGGGGGTCAGCGCGGAGTTCGCGAAGGATCGCGGCGAGTGCTTCGAGACACGCACGCTCGCGAACGAACGCGCGACCGAGATCGGGGAAGCGGCGCTTCCAAGTCCGCGTCGCACCGCGAAACGACGTCGCGAACCAGACCGTGCCGACCGGCTTCTCGTCGGTCCCCCCGCTCGGTCCGGCGACGCCAGTGATCGACACGGCGAACGTCGCGCCACTGCGCGATGCCGCGCCCTCGGCCATCGCCGCCGCGACCTCTGCCGAAACGGCGCCGTGGCGTTCGATCGTGTCCGTTGGAACGCCGAGCAGCGCCGACTTCGCGTGGTTCGCATAGGTCACGAATCCAGCGTCGAAGACGTCGCTGCTGCCGCCGACATCGGTCAGTGCACCAGCGAGGCGACCGCCCGTGCACGACTCCGCGACGGCGAGGCGGAGCCCCCGTTCCCGCAGACAGTCGACGACCGCAGCGGCGAGCGTCTGCTGGCCTTCGTGGACGATCACGTCGGCGAAACGCAGTCGGACCTCGGCTGCGACGCGTTCGGCCTCGGCACGCGCGACTTCGGGAACGTCGGCGACGACGGCGATGCGCACGGTCAACAGTCCGTTGTGCGCGGTGATGCCGACGCGCGTCGATCCCCGCATCCGCATCAAGTCTGCGATCCGTTCGCCGGCATCCGCCTCCCGCGGCCCGAGCAGGTGCACCCAGTGCGAATGCACGACACCGGTCGCCCCGAGCACGTCGCGAAGCAGCGGCAGGACGAACGTCTCGGTCATGCCGCGCATCTCGCGCGGCACGCCCGGCATCGCGAAGAACCAGCCGCGTCCGATCCGGATCCGGAATCCCGGCGCCGTCCCGAACGCGTTCGGCATCGCGAACGCGCCGACGGGAACCAACGCCTGGCGGCGATTCGACTCCGGAACGTCACGACCGTGCTGCGCGAACCATCCGAGGATCTGCTGCCACGAGACCTCGTCGTGCACGAGATCGACGCCGGCCGCCGCGGCCGCCGCGTGGCGCGTGCGATCGTCCTCGGTCGGCCCGAGCCCACCCGTGGCGACGACGACGTCGGCCGCCGCGCATGCGTCGCGGATCGCGGCCGTCAGCAGTGCGAGGTCGTCGCCGACGGTCGCGCCGCCGTCGACGACGATCCCGACGCTCTCCAACTCGCGCGCGAGCCACGGCGAGTTCGTGTCGACGAGATGACCGTGCGTCAGTTCGTCGCCGATCGCGAGCAGTCGCGCGCGTGGGGACGCGACGGGTGCGCTCCGTTCGCCGCCGTCGTCAGGTCGCATGGACGAGTTTCGTGCGGCGTTCGACGCGGCCGGTCAGCCAGAGCCCGAGGAAGTACAGCAGCACCATCGGCCCAGCCATGATCGACTGCGTGAACGGGTCCGGCGGCGTCAGGACTGCAGCGACGACGAAGATGCCGAGGACGACCATGCGCCAGTTCTTGCGCATCGCGGCGTGCGTGACGAGTCCGACCTTCTGCAGGGCGAGCATCAGCAGCGGCAGTTGGAACACGAGCCCGAGCGCCGCGGTCAGCGTCAGCAACATGCTGAAGTACTCGGAGACCGAGAACAGCGGCTCGACCTGCGTCCAGTTCATCAACTCGACGAGGAAGTACAGCGCGAGTGGGACCATGACGAAGTAGCCGAATCCGACGCCGGCCGTCAGCAGCAGCAACGCGAACGGCACCATCCGCATCACGACGTGACGTTCGTGCTGATAGAGCCCCGCAGCGACGAAGGCCCAGACCTGCCACAGCACGACCGGGGACGCGAGGATCAGCCCGAACAGCAGGACCGCGGCCATGAACGTCCAGACGTCCTGGAAGCCGCTCGTCGCCTTCAACGTGTACGGCACGCTGAACCCACCCGGGGTCAGGATCTGGTTGTGCTCGGGGAACGTGCCGGCCTTGATCTCGTCGCGGTACTCCTTGTGGAACTGGACCTTCTCGCGTTCCAGCTTGTGCATGTTCGCGAGGCCGATCGTGCGCTCGCGTTCGTCGAGCTTCTCGAGGAACGCCGTGTACGCCCAGTCCCACATGTTGCGGTACGGCTCGATGTAGATCGCCGTCACGTCGTCCTTGAACGGCAGCAACGCGACGACGGCGACCAGCATCGCGCCGATGCACTTCATCAACCGGGAGCGAAGCTCGTCGAGGTGATCGCCGAACGACATCCGCGGCAGGTCTTCCGTGGCCGGCGGTGCGGCATCGTTCAGCTTCGGTGCGGCGTCCATCGGGGCGCACAGTATGCCGACGTCGAGACGCGAAGGAATCGACCGGAAACGAACGAAGCCCGCGACGTCGGCGACGTCGCGGGCTTCGTGGTGTTCCGGTCTCGGCAGCGCGCCGAGGCCTGGATCAGTTCGTCACAGCTTCAGCAGGTCGCGAACCTTGTTCAGCGTGACCGTCTCGATGCTGAGGAACTGGATCTGCTTGAACTCGGGCGTCTCGGTGATGTCGACGAAGCCGTCACCGGTCTCGTTGACCGTGTCGCTGCCGATGATCGCGAGGTCGACGCCGGGGACCGGCTTGTCGACGACCGTGTTGCCGAGGTTGCGCAGGATGTCGGCGACGACCGGCTTCGTCAGCGGGTAGCTGAACCGACCGACGAGGACGACCGTGCGGCGGACGTTCGGCGAGTAGAGGTCGTTCGCGATCTTGTCGCCCTTGACGACCGGCGTGTACCGATCCTTCAGACCACTGATGTGGATCTCGGCGCGATCCTGCTCGACCTTCGTCACGGTCCCGTAGGCCTTGATCGCCGTCGAGTTCGGCTCGGTGATCCGGAACAGCGTGCCCGGCATCAACATGTCCTTGCGGCCGAGGTTGATCCACGCGAGGTTCGCGGCCTGCGACGAGGAGATGACCTCACCGTCCGCTTCGTGCGGCGGGTTGATCAGCTTCATCCGGTTCTTCAGCGCGTCGTTCTGCGCCGTCAGCGTGTCCTGCACGTTGGTCATCTCGATGACCTGCTTCGTGTGGGCGGCTTCGAGCGTGTTCTTCTCGGTGCGCAGCTGCGTGACGTTCGTCAGCGCGGCGTTGATCTCGTTCTGCTTCTTGTTGAACTCGGTGTCGAGGAAGCCCTTCAGGTTGTCGTGCTGGGCCTTCAGGTCGGCGATCGTCTTGTTCGCCTCGGCGACGGCCTCGTCCTTCGCGACGCGCAGCGCAGCCGATTCGCTGAGAGCCGTCCGGCGGGCCGTGTCCATCGTCTCGTTGTCGATCTTGGCCTTCTCGAGCGCGGCCTTCGCATAGGCGAGCACCTCCCCGAGATTGCCCCGCTGCGAGTCCGGGACGCCGACCGCCGCGCCGAACGCGTTCAGCCGGTCGCGCAGCTTCGCCGCGGAGGCGACGTCGTTCAGCGCACTCGGCGCGACGCCGAGCGTGTCGACGTAGTTGAAGTTCGCGCGACCGGAGTAGGTCTCCGTGTCGCCGACGAGAGGCTTCAGGTCCTCGAGCACGTGATCGCGGATCAGTGCGTTGGCCCGGAAGTTCTTATTCTCTTCGACAGTGGAGGCCACCGTGTTGCGCAGCGTCTCGACCTCGGTCATCTGCAGGTAGGCGAAGCCCAGTGCACCGAGGAAGAGGATCAGCATGAACACGAAGAACAGGATGTGAACGTGTGCGGCACCGCGCTCGCGAGAGTGCATTGGTCGGAGGCTCCTCAAGGTTGGGTCGGCTCGGAGGTCGCCAGGAGGGGGCTCCCGGGGGACCAAGCGAAGAGTTCGGGACGGATCGGGCGAATGTCGGGGGGAGACGGCTCGTGCGAGACCTCGTTGCCCGTTTCCGATCGCCTGCACCGAAGGGACGCGCAGGAAACCAGTTCGGGAGCCACGAGGGCCGCGGAGTCTAGCGACCTCGAAATCTCACGGTCAAGGCACGTCGCCGCGACCGCAGACTTGAGGGCCGCGCGAGTCTACCGCACGATCCGCGACCGCGACGCCGGCAGCGACGAATCCAGCGCCGACCTCTTCGCCATGCCGGACACCGCCTCCCGATCAGTTCCCGTTGTCATCGGCCTCGTCGGCGGGATCGCATCGGGCAAGTCGACCGTCGCCGGATTGCTCGCCGAGGCCGGACTGATCCACGTCGACGCCGACGCACTCGCGCGCGCCGCGACGGCCGAACCTGCGGTCCGCGACGCGATCGTCGATCGGTTCGGTCCGAACGTCGTCGACGACAGCGGTCGACTCGACCGCGCCGCCCTCGCCCGCGTCGTGTTCGGCGACCCGGCCCGGTTGCAGCAGTTGAACGCGATCGTCCACCCGGTCGTCCGCGCTCGGATCCTCGCCGACCTCGCGGCCGCACGCGCCGCCGCGCGTTCGGTCGTCCTCGATGCGCCGTTGTTGCTCGAGGGTGGTTTGATCGAACTCTGCGACGCCGTGATCTTCGTCGACACCCCGGACGCGGTCCGTCGCGAGCGCGCCCGCGCGCGCGGTTGGGACGACGCCGAACTCGCCCGCCGCGAGTCGCGGCAGGCATCACTGGTCGAGAAAAAGTCGAGGGCTGGATATACCATCCGTAACGACCGTCCGCTGCATGAGATCCGCACGGACCTCATGGGCATCCTGGATCGCATCCAGGGTCGCACGCAGCCCCCACACCCCTGACGTACTCCATCGCGCACGGACCTGATGAAGGTTTCACCGAGGAACCGATTGCGATGGCCATCGAACCCCATGCACAGATGCCTCCCGTCCGCCGCACGACACCAGGACGCTGGATCGTGAATCGCGACCACCGCCTCGAACGGGAGACTCGACCTGTCCTACCGGTGGAAGGCATGGACGAAGCGCAACGAAACGAGATCTATGAAGCGGCGAAGAAGGCCGACTACGAGATCCAGAAGCTGCAGGCGTTGCCGATGTCCGAGCTGATGGAGCTCGCGCAACGCGAACAGATCGACGGCTCGTCCGGACTCGGGCGTCAGGAGTTGCTGTTCCAGATCCTCCGCCGTCGCGCGACGAGCAGCGGACTCGGATGGGCAGAAGGCGTCCTCGACATCCTCCCCGACGGCTTCGGCTTCCTCCGCAGCGCGCACCATCACTACGTCGCGGGACCGGACGACATCTACGTCAGCCCGAGCCAGGTGCGACGGCTGAACCTGAAGCAAGGTCACGAAGTCGCCGGCCCGGTGCGTCCGCCGAAGGAAGGCGAGAAGTACTTCGCACTGCTGCACGTCGAGACCGTCAACGGCGGGACGATCGAGCAACTGCGCCAGCGGATCCCATTCGACGATCTGACGCCGGTCATGCCGCAACACCGGCTCCGGCTCGAACATCCCGAGTGCACGGCGGACCTCCGCGTGATCGACCTGCTCGCGCCGCTCGGGAAGGGGCAGCGCGTCCTCGTGTCGACGCCGCCGTTCGCCGGTCGCAATCGACTGCTCGTGCACATCGCGCAAGGACTGCTGCACAACCACCCCGAGACGTACCTGATCCACCTGCTGCTCGACGCGCGCCACGAGGAGGTCACCGAGGTGCTGCGGCGCACCGGTCCCGAGACGCGGCGCGAAGTCGTCGCAGCGACGTTCGACGAGCCACCGGCGCGGCAGATCGCGCTGGCCGAACTGGCGCTCGAACGTGCGCGACGGATGGTCGAAGCCGGTCGCGACGTCGTGCTGCTCGTCGATTCGCTGACGGCGCTGACGCGCGCCTACAACATCGAAGTCCCCCACTCCGGCAAGGTGCTCAGCGTCGGGCTCGACGCCGTCGCGCTGCACAAGCCGAAGCGTCTGTTCGCGTCGGCCCGTTCGATCGAGGAGGGCGGCTCGCTGACCGTCGTCGCGACCTCGTTGACCGACACGAAGGTTCGCGTCAACGACGTGATCCACGACGAGTTCGCCGGACGCGCGAACTGCGACATCGTCCTCGACCGCCACCTCGCCGAGTTGCACGTCGTCCCGGCGATCGACGTCGTGCGCACCGGCACGCGGATGGAAGACAACCTGATGGAAGGCGACGAACTCGACACCGTGCGGCGCCTCCGCCGGACGATCGACGGCGAGGACACGGCGCGCGCGTTGGAGGCACTGTTGGAACTGATCCAGCGGTCGCCGACGAACGCCGAACTCCTCGCGAGGATCTGAGTCGCGACGCACGGCGCGCGACGCATCGTGCGTCGGCGCTGCGGCTCTCAGGCGTCGCTGAGGAACTCGTCCGGTGGCGCGACCGCGTCGGGCCGCTGGAGCAGCGACCACAACCGTCGTTCGGCGCGGCGCCACAGCAATGCCTCGCGTTCGTCGCGCACCGCGTCGTCGCTCGGTGTCGTCGCGCGCGCTCCGACGCGCGTCCGTGCATCCGCGTAGTCGGCCAGCAACGCCGCCGCCGCCTGTTCGGGCGTCGGGCACCGGATCGGCTCCGGCGCCGGCATTCGTGCGAGGAACGTCGCGTCGCGGAGCAGGCGCACCAGCGCGTCGACGTTTCCCGGTTCGAAGAACGCGACCCCCGCCGACGGCACGCGTTCGCGCCATGCCGGCAGATCCGACGCGAGGACCGGCAATCCCGACGCGCACGCTTCGTCGAACGTCAATCCGTACGACTCGTGCGTGATCGCCGGCAGCACGACGAAGTCCGCGTCGGTCGCACGCAGCGAATCGAGGTCGTAGGCACCGTGGAACCGCACCGCGAGTCCATCGGCGGCCGCGCGCAGGCGCGCCTCGTAACCGGCGTCGTGTGCAGCGCCGAACACCGAGAGTGCGACGTCGGCGTCGGCAACGGGGTCGAGGCGGCGCATCGCAGCGAGGACGACGTCGAGACCCTTCGCCTCGTACAGCGCCCCGAAGAACACGAGCCGCCGTGCCCGCACGCCGCCGCGCGCCGCGATGCGCGGCAGCGTCGTCGCGACCGGCGGTGTCGCGATCGACGGCAGTGGCGGCGCACCGCCGTCGGCGGTCGGCAACAGCGACCAGACGCTCTGCGCGTGCGCGCGCGACGGCACGTACCGCAGGTCAGCGGCACGAATCTCGGCGGCGAAGTCACGCCGGTGGAATGCGAACGCCTCGTCGCGTTCCGCCGCGCCGACGAACGGCTGCACCGGTGGCGGCGTCGCGACGGTTTCGCCGATCGCACGCACCGGCCGCGCGAGCACGGCG
>JAEYTU010000579.1 GCA_023433825.1 Planctomycetota bacterium | reverse complement strand
ACGCTGATCCAGTGCCGCACGACGATCGGACGCGGCAGCCCGAACAAGGCCGGCACACACGAAGTGCACGGCGCGCCGCTCGGCGCCGACGAAGTCGCGAAGGCGAAGGCGGCACTCGGACTGCCGGCCGAGGCGTTCCACGTTCCCGACGCCGTGCGCGACCTGTTCGCCGCACGCGCCGAGGCCAACGAACGAGTGCGCGCGACGTGGCTCGCGACCGAGGCGAAGTGGCGCGACGCCGACCCGGCGCGCGCGAAGCGTCATGCGGCGTTCCGCGAGCGGCACGTTCCGGCGCAGTTGTTCGAGGCGCTGGTCGCAGCGGCCGGCGACAAGCCGGCGGCGACGCGCGCGCTCTCGGGCAAGGTCATCCAGAAGGCTGCCGAACTGGTCCCGTCGCTCGTGACCGGCTCCGCCGACCTCGACCCGTCGACGAAGACGCGGATCACGTCCGCGCCGTCGGTCCAGGCCGGCGACTTCAGCGGCCGCACGATCCACTACGGGATCCGCGAGCACGCGATGGGCGGCATCTTGAACGGCATCGCGTTGCACGGCGGGTTCCTGCCGGCGGGTAGCACGTTCCTCGTCTTCTCCGACTACATGCGGCCGCCGATCCGGCTCGCGGCACTGATGAAGTTGCGGACGACGTTCGTGTTCACGCACGACAGTCTGATGGTCGGTGAGGACGGGCCGACGCACCAACCGGTCGAGCACATCGCCGCGCTGCGACTGATCCCGAATCTCGACGTGTTTCGGCCGGCCGACGGCGTCGAGACGGCCGCTGCGTGGACGCACGCGCTGACGCGCACCGACGGACCGACGGCGTTGATCCTGACGCGGCAGGACCTGCCGGTGCTCGCACGGACGAACGGCGCGCCGAAGGCCGATGCGCTCCGCGGCGCCTACGTCGTGCACGAACCGGCGAAGCCTGCGAACGCGATCGTCATCGCGACTGGCGCCGAGGTCGCGCCGACGATCGAAGCCGTGAACTCGCTGGCCGGCGACGGGATCCACGCGCGCGTCGTCAGCATGCCGTGCGTCGAGCTGTTCCTCCGGCAGGACGAGGCGTATCGCAGTCGGGTCCTGCAGACCGGACTCCCGGTCGCTGCCGTCGAGATGGGTCGCCCCGAACCGTGGTGCCGTTTCACCGGCTCGATCGACCGCGTGCACGGCCAGAGCACGTTCGGCGCCAGCGCGCCGGCGAAGGCCCTGACCGAGCACTTCGGTTGGACGCCGGCGGCGATCGCGAAGGCGCTGCGCGCCGGATTCGGGTCCCTCGCTGCGCGGTGAACGATGCGCGCCGCGGCGGCGCGCCTGCGTTCAGTCGCTGAGCAGGACGACGACGTCGTGGATCCGTTGCTGCGCGTCCGGATCGATCTGCACGAACTGCAAACCGATCTTGCCGATCGGTCCGAACCCGGTGCCGCGCTCCGACCAGGCCGCGCGGGAGCGCCCACGGACGCGGCCGGTCGCGCCGGGCAGGTCGAGTTCCCACAGCAGCTCGGCGTCGCCAGCGATCAGCGCGTTCAGCGTCTCCTCGTCCGGCAGCTCACACTGCAGCAGCATTCCGCCGGCCGACAGATTGATCGTCACGCCGTCGAGCCGCGCCGACGTGACGCCGCGGAACTGGATCTGGTAGCGGACCGGGAGCGGGAGCGGCAGCCGGTAGAAGACGCGCCGCTCGATCGCCGAGACGGCACGTCGACGTTCCAGTTGGACGGTCTCGGTGGCTCCCACGCGGAGCCCCATCGACTTCGCTCGTGACCCAGCTTGAGACGGGGTCGATGCACGCGTCGGTCGGGCCCTCTCGCCGTTCGGGCGAACTCTCTCAGAACAGCCCGGTGACGTTCCCTTCGGCGTCGATGTCGATCTTCTGACCACCCGGCGCGCGGCCGAGGCCGGGCATCGTCAGGATCTCGCCGGCGAGCGGATAGACGAAGCCGGCACCGACCGAGACGCGGGCGTCCTCGACCTTGAAGCGATAGCCGGTCGGGCGGCCCTTCCGCGTCGGATCGTGCGACAGCGAGTACTGCGTCTTCGCCATGCAGATCGGGAACTTCCGCCAGCCGCGCGACTCGAACTGGTCGAGCTTCGCGCGCGCGAGGTCCGAGTAGTCGACGCCGTCGGCGCCGTAGACCTTCGTCGCCAGCGTCTCGATCTTCTGCGTCAGCGCCGCGTCCTCGGGATACAGGAAGCGGAACGACGACGGTTCCTCGCACGCCTTGACCAACGCGTGCGCGAGGTCCTCGCCACCGGCTCCGCCCTGCGCGTGCAGCGTGCTGACGTGCGCCGCCGACGCACCGGCCGCGAGCGCGGCCTCGAGGACGAACGCGATCTCGCGTTCGCTGTCGGTCGGGAACCGGTTCAGCGCGACCACGACCGGCACACCGTGCAGCCGAACGTTCTCGATCTGCTTCTGCAGGTTGCCGATCCCGGCCGCCAACGCGTCGAGATCCTCCTCGACGAGACTCGGCGGCAGCGGCTTGCCGGGCGTGATCGAGAATCGACCCGAGTGCACCTTCAGTGCGCGCACCGTCGCGACGAGCAGCGCCGCATGCGGTCGAAGGCCCGACACGCGGCACTTGATGTTGAAGAACTTCTCGGCGCCCATGTCCGCGCCGAATCCGGCTTCCGTCACGACGAAGTCGGCGCCGCGCAGTGCGATCTGGTCGGCGACGATCGACGAGTTGCCGTGCGCGATGTTCGCGAACGGACCGGTGTGGACGAGCGCCGGTGTGCCCTCGAGCGTCTGCATCAACGTCGGCATCAGCGCGTCCTTCAGGATCGCGGCCATCGCGCCGGCGGCCTTCAAGTCCTCGGCCGTGACCGGCTGCCCGTCGTCGTTCGAGCCGACGACGATCCGACCGAGGCGCGCGCGAAGGTCCGCCATGTCCTTCGACAGTCCGAGCACGGCCATGACTTCGCTGGCTGCCGTGATGTCGAATCCGGTGCGCCGCGGAACGCCGTTCTTCGCGCCGCCGAGGCCGATCTCGATGTCGCGCAGCGCGCGGTCGTTGACGTCGAGCACGCGCCGCCACGTGATCGATTCGGCGTCGATCCGCAGCGGGTTGTCGAGCAGCAGGGACGTGTCGAGGAACGCCGCGAGCAGGTTGTTCGCCGCGGTGACGGCGTGGAAGTCGCCGGTCAGGTGCAGATTGAACTCCTCCGGTGGCACGACTTGCGAACGTCCACCGCCGGCCGCGCCACCCTTGATGCCGAACACCGGCCCCATCGACGGCTGCCGGATCACGCAGACCGCGCGCTTCCCGATCCGGTTCAAGGCCATCGAGATGCCGACCGTGTGCACCGTCTTCCCTTCGCCGAGGGGGGTCGGCGTGACGGCGGTGACGACGATGTAGCGCGCGCCGTCGCGGATCGGCTCCCGCGTCGCGACGTCGAGCCGCACCTTCGCCTTCGCGCGGCCGTAGGGTTCGAGATCTTCTTCGCGCAGCCCGATCCGACGGGCGACATCGACGAGTGGACGGAGTGGAACGGAGCGGGCGATCTCGAGGTCGTTCACGGTGGGCGTCGCGCCCCGAACCCGGGGCCTCTGTGCAATCGGGGGCGCGGGACTCTACTGTTCGCCGCTCGCGAAGTCAGGCGGGCCCCGCAGGCCGCGGTGCGGGGCGCGCGTGAACGTTCGTGTGCGCGGTTGCGCGCTTGCAGCCGCGGCGACGAGCAGCGGGAACGACGCCGACGCGGAGCGAAGCCGACGCGGAGCGAAGCCGACGAGTAGCGAAGCCGAGGAGGAACCTGGACCCATGACGACCCAACCAGCTCATCTGCAGATCGGCGAGTTCGCCCGGCTCGCCGCGACCAACCTCCGCACGCTTCGCTACTACGAAGAGCTGGGCCTGATCCAGCCGGCGTCGCGCAGCACGGGCGGCTTCCGTCACTACGACCACCACCAACTCGAGCGCATGCAGGCGATCAAACGCCTGCAACTGCTCGGGCTGTCGTTGAAGGAGATCCAGGAGTTGATGGCGCCGAAGTCGGGCGAGAGCGGCGCCGCGATCGTCCAGCGCGTCGAACGCGCGCTGACCGAACAGGTCTCGCTGGTGCAGGGTCGGCTCGCGGCGCTGACGCGCGATCTCGAAGACCTTCGTGCGGCGCTCGACAAGCTGCAGATGTGCAAGACGTGCGAGCAGCCGTTGTCGGCCGAGCATTGCGACCCATGTCGCGTCGATCAGCACGCGATGGCCGCCGTGGTGAAGGCCCTGTTGTGACCAACCCCCCGGGTCGCCGATCGCGACCCGCGGGCGACCCGGACTTGCGGATCTGCTACTGCATGAACGTCAGCGACGCCCGCTTGCGGCAGGCGATCCGCGACGGGGCGACGACGGTCGCGGCGATTCGCGCGGCGACGCGCGCGAGTTGCGGATGCGGGACATGCCGTCCGGACCTGCTGCGGATCCTCGCCGAGGAACTCGGTGACGACGCGACGAACGGCGACGCCGACGCCGACGTCGGGCGCGAGCCGAGGCGCAGCGGATGAGTCGCGGCGCGCGGATCGCGGTCGCGACGTTCGTCGTCGCGGCGCTCGCGTTCGTCGTCGCACGGAACTGCGATGCGCCGCCGTCGCACTCGCCGACGCGCGACGTCGTCCGTACCGACGTCGACGACCGCGCCCCACGCGGCGCGCCCGAAGCACGGCCCACCCCACCCCCCACCGACCCGACGTCGAACGGCGCCAACGCCAGCGCTCCGCCCCCGACCGACGCGCAACTGACCGGCCGCGTCGTCGACGATCTCTGGCAGCCGATCGCCGACTGCGAAGTTCTGCTGACGCCGCTCGACCTTCGGCTGACGCCCACGCATCACGACGCGATCGCCGCCTCGGCCGCGATCGTCCGCACGGGCACCGACGGTCGCTTCACGCTCGCACTCGCACCCGAACGCCCGCACGTACTCGTGCTGCGCCACCTCGACTTCCCGCTGCAACTGGTGGCCGACGGTCTCGTCGTCCCCGCGGGCGAACGTCGCGACCTCGGCGACGTCGCGCTGCACGCGCGCGCCGGGCTGACCGTGCGGGTCTTCGCGAGCGACGGGAGCCCGCTCGTCGGCGCGCGCGTGCAACTGACGCCGGCCGACGGCGCGTCCGGTGGGCTCCAGGCCTTCGCCGATCGTCCGAACCTTCGCTGTCTCGGCGTCACGGACGAGTCCGGACGCGCGACGTTGTCCGGCGTGCTGCCGACCGTGCACGTGCTCCGGGTCGAGGCTCCCGAACACGCCGTGCACGAACAGGAGTACGTCCACGCGCCGCACACGTGGCCCGAAGTCCTGGTGCGGCTCGCGAACGGCCACGCGCTGCGCGGCACCGTTCGCGACGCGAGCGGACTCGTCCCACCCGACACACGCGTCGAGGCCGAACTCGACGATGGCCGGATCGAAACGACGCCGTGCGCGCCCGACGGCTCGTTCCGTTTGGCGGGCCTGCGCGCGGGCCCGGCGCGGCTGTGGCTGCACGCCGACCACCTCGGCCGGCATCCGGCGACGACGCTGACGATCGGCGACGACGTCGGTGAACTGCGCCTGAACTTCCCGCGACTGCCCGAACTCGCCGGCCGCGTGACGGACGTCTCGGGTCGACCGATCCGTGACGCACGGATCCGAATCGACGTCCCGGGTGCGGCGCCGATGTCGCATGGCGTCGTCACCGGTCCCGACGGCGCGTTCCGATGTGCGGTCGCACGACGGTGCGATCTCGTCGTCGCCGCGGACGGGTATCCGATCACGACGTTCGGGCCGTTCGTCCCGCCGATCGAAGGTCTCGCGCTGTCGATGTCGCGCGGTGCGACGGTCTCCGGACGCGCCGTCGGTCCGCGCCAGGAGCCGGTCGTCGCCGCGAAGGTCGAACTGCTGCCGGCGTCGCACGACGGCAGCGCCTACGCCGACGTGCTGCTGACGGCGTCGGGTGGGCCCGCGAAG
>JAEYTU010000548.1 GCA_023433825.1 Planctomycetota bacterium | reverse complement strand
CGGATCGAATCGCGGACGCGATCGGCGAGGCGCGCGGGGCGGTGCACCTTCACGTGAACGTCCACCGGCGCGTGGATGCGCAGCACTCGCCGCACGGTCGATTGCTTGACGACGTCTGCGTCGCTCGGCTCGCTGCCGTCTGCGAACGACGCGAACAACGGAGCGAGTGCATCGGCCGCGTCGTGTGTGACCATGCCGTCGAGCCGTCCGGTACGGACCGGGATCACGTCGACCTTTCCTTTTGGTTGGCTCGCCGGCAGCATCGTCGCGCCCGATGTGGAGGATCCACCGATACTACCTGAAGGAACTCCTCGTCGGATCCGCGACGACGTTCGTCGTCCTCTTCGGGATCGTGCTGCTGGCGTTCGTCGCGCGGGGAATCGACCGCGCGCAGGGTGGGGATCTCCTCGATGCCGCGCTGATCGTGCTGCTGTTCGCGGCCGACACCGTGCATCACGTCCTCGCGATGGCGCTGCTGTTCGCGACGACGCTGACGTTCGCGCGCGCCGCGCAAGAACGCGAGATCACGGCCATCCGCGCCGCCGGGATCCCGCTCCACGTTCCGCTCGCGCCGGCACTGCTCGTCGCGATGGCGTTCTCGGGCGCCGGTCTGTGGCTGATGCACGACGTCGTGCCCTATGCGCACTTCGCGAAGTACCGCGTCATCACCGACGTCACGCGCCAGGTCTTCCTGAACATGGGAATGAGCGGCGACAAGATCGAGCTGTCGCGCGGCGTCATGACGTGGCGCAGCAAGGACGCCGACAACCACTTCCACGACGTCGTCGTCTATCTGTCGGCGGGGGCGCGCTGGGTCGGTGGCGAGCAGGTCATGCAGCGGACGCTGCTGACGGCCAGCGAGGCGTGGTTCGAGGTCGGCGCCGACGGCGAGACGCTGACGCTCGAGCTGCGCGACCTGTTCGACCCGCGCACCGACAGCTTCGTCCGTGAGCCGGACCTGAGCTTCTCGCTGCGCGACATCGCCGAGAAAGGCCGACGCTGGGAGGGGGATCGCGACATCACGACCGACCAACTGCTGGCCGAGGTCGACCGCGGCGTTCACGAGAACCCGGGCGGTGCGCGTTACACGGTCCACCGACGCTCGTGCTTCGCGCTGCTGCCGCTGTGCTTCGTGCCGATCGGGTTCCTGTTCGGACTGCGATCGCGCGACAAGGGTCGCATGGCCGCCCTCGTCCCGTGCGCACTGCCGTTGGCCGTGTTCTACGCGTCGGACCTGATCGGGCTCGAACTCGTCAAACGCGTCGACGTGCCGGCCATCGGTTGGCTGCCGGCCGCCGCGCTGACCCTGCTGTTCCTGCCTCCGGTCGTCCGGATGCTGAGGTCCTGATGACGGGTCGGATCGATCGCTACGTGATGCGGACGCTGCTCGGGTCGACGGCCGCGACGCTGTTGTTCCTCGTGCTGCTGTTCGTCGTCGTCGATCTGCTGCTGAACGTCCCCGACGCCTACGGCAAGGCGCGCGAGAAGGGACTGTCGATGGCGGAGTTCGTCGTGTCGTGGCTTCGGTTCCACCTGCTGTTCCAGCCGTACCTGTTCGTCACGGTCGCGCCGTTCGCGACGGTCATCGCGAGCATGTTCGCGATCTCGCGTCTGATGAACGCGAACGAGATCGTCCCGGTCCTGTTCACCGGGCGGAGCATGTACCGCCTGTTGCGGCCGTTCCTCGGGCTCGGGCTCGCGACCGGACTGCTGATGGCGTGCTGCTGGGAGTTCGTGATCCCGCGCGTCAGCAAGGGGCTCAACGAACTGCGGCAGGTGCTCGATCCCGAACTCGCGACGACCGAGTTGCGGTACCTGTTCGTCCGCGCGCCGCACGATCCGAAGCAGCTCGTCGTCGCCGAGCGATATCTGCCCGACGAGCAACGCATGGTCGGCGTCACGCTGCTGATCGAAGGGTCGCAGCGTGGCGACGAGGTCCTCGTCGAAGCCGAGGCGGCCGACTGGATGCCCGAGGAGCAGGACTGGGATCTGACCGCCGGTGCCGAACGTCGCGGCGACGTGTTCCCGGTCGCCCGGCAGCGGCTCGGCGTGCGCGGACTCGACCCGGACGTGCTGTGGCGGACCGGGAAGCTGGCCAAACAGACCGTCGAGCTGTCGTACTCGGACCTGATCGAGTTGCAGACGATGCGTCCCAATCGCGCCGACTACCGGCTCGCGTTCCACCAGCACCTGACGTTCCCGTTGGCGAACGTCGTGCTGCTGCTGCTCGCGCTGCCGTTCGCGATGTCGTTCGAACGCGGCAGCCGAATGGGTCGCGTGTTCCTCGCGATCGCGGTCTGCGCGGCCTATCTCGTCGTCGACCTGAGTTGTCAGAACCTCGGCCGTCGTGAATGGCTGCATCCGGTCGTCGCCGCGTGGGTGCCGACGATCTTCTTCGGTTCGCTCGGCGCCGTCCTGTTCGCAGGCATTCGCACATGAACTCCGATTCCACGCCCCGAAAGGGGGTCTCCGGCGCGCTGATCGTCGTGCTGATGGCGCTGTTCGTCGCCGCCGTCGCCATCGTGATCGGCATCGTGGCGAGCCGTTCGCACGGCGGTGACGACGTCGAGCGCGCGAAACCGAGTTTCGAGGCGCCGAAGTGACCGGGCGGTCAGGTCAGCCGATCGCGCCAGTCGGTCAGTTTCTGTAGCGCCTGCAGGGGCGTCAGCTGGTCGACGTCGACGTCAGCGAGTTCGCGCAGCACCTTCTCGCGCGGCGATTCGAACAGCGCGAGTTGGCGTCGCTCGGCCTTCGGCGCCGGTGTCGCCAGCGCCGCGCGCACCGTGTCCTCGTCGCGTTCGAGCTCCAACAGGACTTGCCGCGCTCGCGCGAGCACCGGTTTCGGCAGGCCAGCGAGGCGCGCGACGTGCAGGCCGTAGCTCTTGTCGGTTCCCCCGGTCTCGATCCGGTGCAGGAAGACGATCTCGTCGCCCCATTCGCGAACCGCGACACGCAAGTTGACGATCCCGCGGCCCGGCGCCGCGAGGTCGGTCATCTGGTGGTAGTGGGTCGCGAACAGCGCACGGCAGCCGACGCGATCGTGCAGGTCCTCGGCGATCGCCCACGCGAGCGACAAGCCGTCGAACGTGCTCGTCCCGCGGCCGACCTCGTCGAGGATCACGAGGCTGCGCGCGGTCGCGTTGTTGAGGATGTTCGCCGTCTCGGTCATCTCGACCATGAACGTCGACGCCCCACGACTGATGTCGTCGGCCGCGCCGACGCGCGTGAAGATCCGGTCGACGACGCCGATCCGCGCCGACGTCGCCGGCACGAACGAACCGATCTGCGCCAGCAGCGCCAGCAGTGCGTTCTGGCGAATGTAGGTCGACTTGCCGGCCATGTTCGGACCGGTGATCAGCGCGAGCCGCCGCAGCGGCGGATCGAGGTCGGTGTCGTTCGGGACGAACGTGCCCGCCGCATGCGTCGCCTCGAGCACCGGATGACGCCCGCCGTCGATCCGTAGCACGCGTGAGTCGTCGACCTCGGGTCGCGTCCAGCCGCGATCGCGCGCGACGAGTGCCAGCGCGGCCAGCGCGTCGATCTCGGCGATCCGCGCGGCCGTGCCGAGGATCCGCGGGATCTGCGCCGCCGCAGCGTCACGCAGCTTGCAGAACAAGTCGTATTCGAGGTCCTTCGCCAGCTCCTCGCTGCGCAGCACCTTGGTCTCGAACTGCTTCAGCTCGTCGGTGACGTAGCGCTCGGCGTTCTTCGTCGTCTGCTTGCGGACGTAGTCCGGCGGAACGGGGACATCGCGATTCCCGTGCGTGATCTCGAGGTAGTAGCCGAACACCTTGTTGAACCCGACCTTCAGGTTCGCGATGCCGGTGCGCTCGATCTCGCGCGCCTGGAAGCGCGCCATCCAGTCGCGGCTGTCGCGGCCGAGCGTGAACAGCTCGTCGAGTTCGGCGTGGTGCCCGGGTCGGATCAGGCCGCCTTCGCGGATCGTCAGCGGCGGATCGTCGACGATCGCGCGTGCGATGACGTCGGTGATCTCGGCCACGGCGTCGAGGCCGTCGTGCAGCGAGCGGAGCAGATCGGCGCCCGAGTCGGCGAGAGCCTCGCGCAGCAGCGGAACGCGTTCGAGGCTCTGCCGCAGCGCGAGCAGGTCGCGCGCGTTGCATCGGCCCGTCGAGATCCGCGCGGTCAGTCGCTGCAGGTCGAGCACGCCGGCGAGCGCCTCGGCCACGGACACCGCGACGGCGTCGCGCGCGTGGAGTTCGGCGACGGCCTGCTGTCGCGCGACGATCGTCGGCAGGTCGATCCGCGGGGCGAGCACCCACTCGCGCAGCAGCCGTGCACCCATCGGCGACTTCGTGCGGTCGATCGTCGCGAGCAGCGACGAACCGCCGGCGGCGTCGCGCATCGTGTCGACCAGCTCCAGGCTCAGCCGCGTCGCGCGGTCGAGCGACATGACGAGATCGCTGCGATGGACCTCGATGCGCCGCACGTGCGGCAACGCGGCGATCTGCGTCTCCTTCAGGTAACCGATCAGCGCGCCGGCGGCGCCGACCGCGAGCCGCAGCTCGTCGACGCCGAAGCCCTGCAACGTGCCGACCTCGAAGAACTGCTGCAGTGCGCGCGTCGCGCCGTCGTGACCGAACTCGAACGCCGGGCGGCGAGTCGTGGACGTTCCGCCGGCTGCCGCGACGATCTCCGCGAGCTCGGTGTCGCCCTCGGGGAGCAGCACCTCGGCCGGTTCGATCCGTGCGAGTTCGTCGGCGAGACGCGCCGTGCGGCATTCGGTGACGAGGAACGCGCCCGTCGACAGCTCGACCCAAGCGATCCCGACGCTGCCGCGCGCGGCGACGACGGCGGCGAGGTGATTCGAACGGCGTGCATCGAGCAGCGAGTCCTCGGTCAGCGTCCCCGGCGTCACGACGCGCACGACGCGGCGTTCGACGACGCCCTTCGCCTCGCGCGGATCCTGCACCTGCTCGCAGATCGCGACGCGATGCCCGGCCTGGACGAGCCGGCGCAGATAACCGTCGAGCGCGCGCACCGGCACGCCGGCCATCGGGACCGCGTCTTCGCCCTTGCTGCGGCTCGTCAGCGTGATGCCCAACGTCCGCGACGCGGTCTTCGCGTCCTCGAAGAACAGCTCGTAGAAGTCGCCCATCCGGAAGCACAAGAGCGCGTCGGGATGCTGCTTCTTCGCCGCCAGGTACTGCGCCATCGCCGGCGTCGCCGCCGTGACTTCGCTCACCTTCGCCCTGCCTCGCGCGGTGGCGCCGTCCGCAGCAGGATCTCGGCCTCGTCGGCGATCACGTGCGCGGCGGCGTCGATCGCGACGGCGTCGTCGTGGCTGCTGAACGAGAGGCGAATCACTTCGCGGCTCTGCCGCCGTGCGAGCCCGATCGCCTCGTGGACCGGGTTCGCGGCGTGCTTGCCGTCGTGGCACGCAGCGCCGGTCGAGAACGCGACACCGCGCGCGGCGCATCGCTGCTGCAACGTCTCCCCGACGACGCCGGGGATCCGCAGCGGGAGCACGTGCGGCAGCGAGCGATCCGGATGGCCGAGCCGGCGAACGTCGCCGAGCCGCGCTTCGAGCACGCCGATCACCTGCGCCGCGAATGCGCGCATTCGTGCGTCGGCGTCGGCCATGTGCGTCAGCATCTGTTCGGCGGCGACCTGCAGTCCGACGATGCCGGGCAGGTTCTCGGTGCCGCCGCGCAGTCCGCCTTCCTGTCCGCCGCCGGTCGCGAGCGGCTCGATGCGGGCCTTGCTCGACAACGCGAGGAAGCCGACGCCGCGCGGGCCGTGCAGCTTGTGTCCCGAGACGGCGACCGAGTCGACGTCGGCGGCGTCGAGGTCGAACGGGATCTTGCCGTAGCTCTGCACGAGATCGACGTGGACGTGCGCCGTCGGGCTGACCCGGCGAACGATCTCGACGAGATCGGCGAGGCGCGCGAGCGTGCCGAGTTCGTTGTGGCCGTGCAGGATCGAGACGACGCGGACGTCATTGCCGGACACGTCGAACAGTGCCTCGGGATCGATGTCGCCGTTTGGCGTGACCGGGACGCGCTGCATCCGGTGGCCGCTGCGCTCCAGCAGTGGCGCCTGTGCGAGCACGGCCGGATGGTCTGCTGCGCCGACGAGGACCCGACCCGGGGAACGGCCGAGTGCGGCGCCGAAGACGCCGAGCAGGTCGGCCTCGGTG
>JAEYTU010000513.1 GCA_023433825.1 Planctomycetota bacterium | reverse complement strand
GGAACGCGCGCGATGTCGACGATCCGAGCTTCGGTCGACTTCGCGTCGGCGCTTCGAATCGTGCAACGGAACAGGGTCGGTTCGAACGCGTGCGCGCCGCGGTTGTGGACCTCGACGTTCAGCAGCTCTGCCAAGCCGACGGCCGGTTGCGACTTCGTGACGCGACATGCGATCGACCGGAGATCGCCACTGGTGAACGTCGGCGACGGGATCGCCTGCGCGGCGGTGCCGGCCACGGCGAACAGCGCGACGTGGACGGCGGCCGCGGCGGCGACGGCGCGACCGGCTCGGGGACGCGACATCGGCGCGCTCGTCAGTTGATCCCGATCGCCTGCGACAGATGCCACCCGAGCGTGTGGCACGTCCCGCTGTGCGTGATCAGCGCCTGCGCCCACAGCGTCGTCGGGAACGCGTTGCTCGGCGGGATCGGGATCCGCACGTGAAAGAAGCCGGCGCCGGCATTGATCATCGGAACGTTCGTCCAGAAGCCGCAGCTGAAGTCGAGCGACAGGCAGCGGTTCGTCAGCGGCGTCGCCGTCGTGCACAGCGGTCCGTTCGGACCGGCGCACGGTGGCGCGGTCGGGAAGCCGAAGTTGACCGCACCGCCGCACGGCGGACAGAAGCTGAGGAACACGACCGCGAGGTCGGTCGCCGTCGCGTTCGAGTTGACGCGGTACTGCAGAACGCCGGCGTTCGTCGCCGAGTGCGCGCCGCCGGGAACGACGAAGCACGATGTCGTCCCCGAACCGGCGAGGATCGGCAGACTCGGCGGCATCGTGACCTCGAGGTCGTTCGCGCCAGGGAAGCCGATCGTCTGTGCCGTGGCGTGCGGCGCGAGGCAGAACAAGGACACCGAGAGCAGCAGGAGTCGCAGCATGGTTGGATCGCGGGGTGACCGCGCCCGAGGGACGGTGAACGAAGTGCGCACCGAGGTGACAGCGCGCGGGGAGAGGTCTAATGGACGCGCGATGTCCGAACGAAGGCGCGAGTGCTGGCGAGTCGGCGGCGAGACCGGCGCCGGCGCCGGCGGAGGTGTGTGAATTCGATGGAAGGTGCTGTGCCCGGCCGACGTCCGACGCGTTCGCCGATGAACGATCCCGCCGCCGACAAGCCACCTGAAGGTTCCGGCCGCCGCCTCGGCGCGTTCGTGCTGCTGGCCGTCTGCCTGTCGGCGCTCGGGTGGATCGGATGGCGGGTCGTGTCGTCGCGCCCGACGGACACGCCGCCGGTCGAGGTCCAATCGGGCCGTCTCGAACGCGACGCCGATGCCACGCCGACTGCAACCGACGAAACGTTCGCGGTGGCGCGCCCGACGCAGCTCCCGACGCGCGACGATCGTGCGCAAGACGTCGCGCCACCGTTCGTCGTCGAGGTCTACGCACCGAATCGCGCGACTGCTCCGCCGGCATCGCCGTCGCCCGGAGCGCGTGTCGCGTGGTTGCCGCGCGGGGCCGCCGACGAACGCGCCGCGACGCCAGGCGCAGCGCCGGCGCGCCACGAGATCGAGCGACTGACGAGCGAACGCGGCGGCCTCGCGACGACCGGAGCCGATGGTCGCGTCGCACTCGCGCTGCCCGACGAGGACATCGAACTGTTCGCGTGGACTGCCGACGCGTTCGCGTCGCGGGTCCTGTCGGCGAGCATGCGCCGGTCGTTGACCCGACTGCGACTCGTGCTGAGCTTCGACGTCGCGCTCGATGTCGTCGTCGTCGCGGCGACCGGACACGGCGCCGCCGGTGTCGACGTGCTCGTCGGCCGGGAGATCGCGGCGCGGACCGACGCGGCCGGGCGCGCGCGCATCGAGCGCATTCGGCGGTTCGCTCCGCATCCCGCCTCGTCCGTGCAAGTCGCAACGTTGAACGTCGACTATCCGGGCTGCACCGACGACGCGACGCCGAGCGAACGCCTCGACCCGTGGCAGCACCCGCAACCCGCGCGAACGCTGATGCTGCCGCCGACCGGCAGCATCGAGATCGCCGTGCACGGCGACGTGCCGTGGACGGATGCGCGCGTGCGCGCGATCGGCCCGGAGCCGGGGTTCGTGCGGACGTTCGCGTATCCACGCAACGGCAGCGACCTGTCGGTCGTCGCGCCGCACGTCGCCCTCGGCCGCCGCTACGCGATCGAGGTCGACTTGCCGCCGCAGCACGGCGGCGTGCGCGCGGTGACGGTCGACGGCCCGACGACGTCGGGCGAACGGATCTTCGTCGACCTGCGCGCGACCGACGTCGTGCGCGTGATCGGCCGCGTCGTGCTCGATCCGGCGCCGTCGCTGCCGCTCTCGGGGCAACTCGAACTCGAGATCGAGGGCGCAACGCATCGGTGGTCCGCCGACGGTGCCCCCGACCAACGCACGTCGATCGGCGCCGTGCGAACGAGCGTGCGGGCGGATTCGACGTTCGAGTTCGTGCTGCCGCCGGTCGCGTTCGCGCAGCAACGGCCGAAGTTCCGCGTGACGTACCTCAGCGAGACGCGAGGCGTCTCGCATGCGGCCGAGTGCAGTGTCGCATTCGCGCTCGGACCGGAGACCGCGACGATCGACCTCGGGGTCGTTTCGATGTTCGCGACGCAGCCGCTCGTCGAGGGCGTCGTCGTGACCGCGCCCGGCGTCACGGCAACGGTCGAGGCGCAGCGGTTGGTCGGCAACGCGCCGTACGGTCCGGCACTGACGAACGTCCCGGTCGACCGCGAGGGTCGATTCCGCGTTCGCATGCCGTCACCGGCTGTTGCGCCATGGGCGGTCTTCACGCGTCGCGCCGTCCGGGTCCGCGCGACGGCGCCGTTCCACATGCCGGGGGTTCGCGTCGTCGACCCAGGCAAGACTGTTCGGATCGAGCTCGCGCGTGCGGCGACGCTCGAGACGACGACGATCGTGCCGCTCGCGTTCGGCGCGAACGTCCATCCCGACGACCTTCGGATCGAACTGACGCCGCTTCCTGGCACGGAGTTGCCCGAGCACGCCGACGCGAGCGCGCTCGTCGCGACGGCGGTCGAGGTCCTCGACGCTGGCGACTGCTTCCTGCTGCGGCATCGGTTCGACGCGGTCGCGGTGGGTCGGTATCGCGTCGCTCACCGCGTGGCCGGCATCGGCGAAGTGCACGACGTCGCGGACCTTCCGGTCGTCGCGCGAGAGACCTGTGAGCCGACGTGGTTGACGTTCGACCTGCGGGACCGCGTCCGCATCGTGAACGTCGCCGTCAACGACCCGAACGGGGACCGGACGACGTCGGGCGGTCATCTCGAAGTGCGTCGCGGCGACGAGTTCGGCGTGTTCCCGCTGCACGGGGGCGTGGCGGCGATCCCGATGGCGGGGCGTCCGATCGGCGTGACGGCCTGCGTCGACGGATTCGCGCCGGTCACGGCGACCGCGGTCGACGACGACGTCGTCCTCCGCTTGACCGATCGTCGCGCATGCGTCCTGCGCGTCGTGGCGCAGGATGCGCGGCCCTGGCCGATGCGACTCGTCGTCGTCTCGCTGCACGGCGCGACATCGGAGCGCGACGCCGCGCCGGCGTTCACGGTCGACGTCGCGTGGCCGAAGTCGGCACCGGTCGACGTTCCGGTGCCGCGGCCGGGTCGCTATCGCCTGATCGCGCGGGTCGCGACCGAGGGCGAAGGGGGCGTCGCTTCGCGCGAGCGCGAGATCGACGTCGTGCACGTTGGCGCGGAGTCGGCGACCGTTCGGATCGCCGATCCATGGCTTGCGGCCTACCGCCGCCGCTGAACGCCTCCCCTTGACGCCCGCGCGCGAACGTCCGTAGCGTCGCCGCGCTCCCGCCGGCCCCGTCTCCAGTGCTGCTCGCCAGCACGAGGTCACCATGACGCATCGCACCGTCCCGGCCGCCGCTCTCGCGGCGGTGTTCTCGTTCGTCTCTCCATCGCTGGCGCAGGATCTCGGGGGCGGCGGGCCCGCCGGTCACGGCCGCGTGCCGCGGTTCGTCCTCGACTCGTGGATCCCGGGAACGTCGGCGCAACTCGGGTTCGTCGACCTGTCGCCGTCGTTCGCGAACGGCGCCGCGATCCTGAGCGGCGTGCAGACGTCGCTGACGATCCCCGGCATCTCCGGTTCGCTGCTCGTCGATCCGTCGGCCGGCGCGGTGCTGCCGATGGGTGCGACGCCGATCACGGTCAACGTGCCGCTCGGCGTCTCGCACCAGGACCTCTATCTGCAGGCCGTCGTCATCGACTCGGTGTCGGGGTTCTCGTTCACCGATGCGACGCGCGCGCGCTTCCTGAACCCGGTCGTCATGGTCGGCAATCAACGGCAGACGGCGAACTCGATCAGCGTCATCGACATCGTGTCGCGGCAAGTCACGCAGCGGCTCGGCGACAGCGAGAACGGCAGCATCGCGTTCTCACCCGATCGAACGCGCTGCTACGTCTGCGAGCCGGGGTCGCTTCGCGATCGCGTCGTCGTCTACGACCTGACGGTCAACCCGATCGCCGTGATCACGACGGTGTCGACGAGTGGCGGGATTCGCTACCGCGGCGAGTTCTCGCCGGACGGCCGACGCCTCTACGTCCCCGTGCACGACGGCGTCGACATCGTCGACACGTTCCCCGCGAGCCCGACCTACCACACGCTGGTCGGCAAGATCCCGACGCCGATCACCGGCAATCCGAACTCGATCTTCACCGGCCCGATCGACGTCGCCGTCACGCCCGACGGGACGAAGCTGTTCATCGCGTTCGGTGAGAACCTGAGTGGGTTCCCGGCGCCGTCGACGGTCGGCGTCGTCGATCTGCTGGTGCCCGGCTTCCCGTACCGCGCGATTCCGGTCACGACCGGCGGCGTCGTGACGCTGCTGAACAACCTGGCGACGCGCGCGGCGATCCGGATCTCGCCGGACGGCCGCTACGCGTACACGGTCGAGTTCGGTTTCAACCCGGGGCCGTTCGCGATCGGCTTCACGAATGGCGGCCTGCTGAACGTCGTCGACGTGCTGCTCGAACAGGAGGTCGCCGCGATTCCGACCGGCGGCTACGGGCAGTCGACGCTCGAGATCGACTTCCTCGGACGCAACCTCTACGTGCCGCAGGTCACGCTGTCGGGCATCGGCGAAGTGCTGCGCGTCGACGTCGACCGCCGCAGTGCGACGCGCAACGCGATCCGTTCGCGCATTCAGGTCGACCCGACGCCGTACAGCGCGTCGACCGGTCCGAGCAGCGTCGCCGTGACGGCCGACGGCCGCACCGTGCTCGTCACGCTGTCGGAGGACGCGGCGCACCCGGTGCCGCAGTTGATCACGATCGACGCACGCACCGACACGATCGTCGGCCTGCCGATCGTCGTCGAGAGTTTGCCGGGCACGGTTGCGTGTCAGCGGTGACGTACGGCGGGCGGGTGACGGCAAGCCGAAGTCTGTGTCGTTTCCAGATCCCTCGATCGCAACGTCCGGTGCACGAGTTCGCGTGCTTCCGCTCGCGGCGCTGCTCGAGCTGAAGCTCGCGTCGGGGATCTCGGAACCGCACCGGCTGCGCGATCTCGCGGACGTTCTCGAGGTCCTTCGCGTCCGGAAGCTGCCGCGCGACTTCGGCGACGGCCTCGACAGCAGCGTCCGCGCGAAGTTCGACGAACTCTGGATCGCGGCGCAGGGGCAGGATCCGACGAACTGAGCGCGCGCGATCGCCCGCGTCACGGCAGCGGCACGAACTCTTCGTCGTCGCCCGGCACGACCGGGAACCGCCGCTCCTGCCAGTCGAGGCG
>JAEYTU010000497.1 GCA_023433825.1 Planctomycetota bacterium | reverse complement strand
CGCCTGGGCGCTGAGTCTGCTCGGCGAAGTCGTGTTCGAGTTTGGTCAGCTCGAGGCGGCGCTCGCGAGTTTCGAACAGGCGCTGGCACTGCTGACCGCGCTGCAGAACGCCCACCCCGACGACGACCTCGTCTTGCAGGACCTGCTCGTCGTCCATCAGAACCTCGGCGATGCTCTCGCCCGCCGCGGCGATCTCGACCAAGCACTCGCGCACCAGACGACGGCACTCGACGTCGCGCGGCGCCTGCTCGAGAACGACCCGGACTCCGGCGATGCCCGCCGCGACGTCGCCGGCAGTCATGGCCGCCTCGGCGAGGTCCTCTCGCAACTCGGGCGGACCAGCGACGCGCTGACCGAACACCGCCAAGCGATGTCGATCCTGCAGCGCCTCGTCGAGGAGGACCCGACGCAGATTCGTTGGCAGCAGGATCTCGCCGCGTGCTGCAACCGCGTCGGCCACTCGCTGCGCCTGCTCGGTTCGGCCGCCGAGGCGTTGCCGCAGATGCAGGAGAGCCTGCGGATCGCGCAACGGATCGCCGGCTTCGGCGCCGGCAACCCGGCCGCCCGGCGCGACCTCGCGTTGTCGCACAACGACGCCGGCCAACTCCTCGCCGACCTCGGCCGCCGCGAGGAGGCACTGACGCACCACCGCGAGGCGCTCGCGATCTGCGAGGAGCTTCACGCCCTCGATCCGCACAACAGCGAATGGCACCGCGATCTCGCGATCTGCCACGAACGGATCGGTGCGACGCTGCGCGAGCTCGGCCAGTTGGAGCCGGCGATCCACCACCTTCGCCAGTCGCTCGCGATCAGCGAGCAGCTCGCCGCGACCGATCCGGCGAACGGCGAATGGCAGCGCGATCTCGGCGTCGCGCTCGACCTGCTCGGCGACGGGCTGCGCGCACGCGGCGATCACGGCACGGCACTCGCGCATCTGCGTGCGGCGCTCGAGGTCGCGAAGCGGCTCGCACAGCGCGACCCGACGAACCGTCAGTGGCGCAGCGATCTCGCGACGTGCCACGAACGCGTCGCGACGGCACTCGAGGAGCAGGGCGAGACCGAGCAGGCGCGGCCGCATCGCGAAGCAGCGGAAGCGCTGCAGCGTGAACTTCGCGAGGGCGGCACGAAGTCGTGACGGCGACGGCGCGCTGCCGCCACTTCCGCCTGTGCGGCGGATGCACGCAACTGACGACGCCGGTCGAAGCGCAGACCGCGACGCACGACGCCGCCTTGCGCGAACGGCTGCAAGCGCTTCCCGGCTTCCCGCGCGACGTGCCGATCGAGACCGTCGCCGCCGTTCCGCCGGCGCTGCACTGGCGCACCAAGCTGCTGTACCCGGCAGCCGCCGATCGCGACGGCGCCGTCGTCCTCGGCCTCTATCAGCGCGACTCGCACCGGATCGTTCGGATCCACGAATGCGCGATCCAGCACCGCGCGCTGACCGAGTACGCGCGGCGCGTCGAAGCGGTCGTCCGCGCACACGCTCTCCGGCCGCACGTCGACGGCGACGAACGGACACAGCCTCGCGACGGGTTCCGCGCATTCCACGCGCGGATCGCGCCGGCGACCGGCGAACTTCTCGCCGCCGTCGTCCGCTCGTCGCCGGAGCCGCTCGCCGCGAACGTCGTCGACGCACTCGTCGCTGCGGCGAACGACTTGCCGGCGGACGGCGCCGTCGTGACTCGGCTCGTCGGTCTCGCCGAGATCGAGAATCGCAGTCCCGGCAACGTGCTGCTCCGCGGCGACGTCGCCTCGCGGTTCGGTGCGTTGCACCAGCACGACGTCGTCGACGGCCTGGCGCTGCGCTTCCACCTGACGAGCTTTCGGCAGGCGCATCGCGACGCGGCAGCGCAGCTCCTCGCGACCGTTCGCCGGTTCAGCGGCGACCCGCGCGGGATGCGTGTCGTCGACGGCTACGGCGGCGTCGGCGTGTTCGCCCTCGGCCTCGCGCGCGACGGCGCCGACGTGACCCTCGTCGAGAGCCACGGCACGGCCGTCGACGATGCGCGTGCGAACGCGCTGCGGAACGGGCTCGCGCTGACCGTCGTCGCGCAGCCGTTCGCGGTCGCCGCGTTCGCGCCGCGCCCGGATCTGCTGATCGTCGACCCACCGCGCGCCGGACTCGGCGCCGACGGTGTCGCGCGTGTGTTGGCGGCGATGCCGCGCCGGATCGTCTACGTCGCCTGCGGTCGCGACGCGCTGCTGCGCGACCTCGTCCCGCTGCTCGCCACGCACCGGCCGACGGCCGTCGTCCGCATGGACCTGTTCCCGCACACCGACCACGACGAGACGGTCGTCGTGCTCGACGCGTAGCTATCCCGGCCGCGTCGCGCGCCGCTCGATCGCAGCCAGGATCGACCGCTTGCGCGCCGGCGACGCGCTGCCCCACGTCGCGATCTCGTCGAGCGTGCGCAGGCAGCCGCGGCACGTCCGTTCGCGCGGGTCGATCACGCAGACGTGGATGCACGGCGACGGCGGTGGGATGTCGTCGCGACCGCATTCGTTCGTCGAGGTCATGGCGCGCGCGGAGTCAGAACAGCGTGACGGCCGCGAGCGGCGTCAGGTACGGCGTGCCCGCCGGCGGCAGCACCAACGCCTGGAAGTTCGCCGACAGCCCAGCGGCTGCCGCGAGGTCTGGCACGGCCAGCGACAGATTCGCGCGGCCTGCGCCATCGAGCGTCGCGAACGGCAGCGGCACGAGCGGCGATGTCGTCGCCAGCAGGAAGTCGCCGAACGGGAGTGGGATCGGCGCCGGCGCCAATTCGAGCGACAGGCACGCGACGGCGCTGGCCCCCGGCGCGCCGGCGATCGCGAGGTCGAGCGGCGCACCCGAGACGTAGAGCCGCCGAAACTCGGGGAACTGCGCGAGCGGCGTCAGGTCGTTGGTCGCCGCGAACGCGACGATCGTGTTGCCGACGACGATGCGCGCACTCTCGGAGTTCGCGGCGGACGCGACGACCGGTGTGGGCAGCGTCACGATCTCCAACATCCCAGCGAGTGCGCCGAAGCCGAGCGCCTGCGCGTTGTCGTAGGCGAGCAGCACCGTGCGCCAGACGAAGACCTGCGGGATCGACGCGAACGTGTGCGTCAGCCACGTCTCGCGCCGCGGCTCGAACACCGACACCTTGACACCGTCGCGAACCGCGAGGATGCCGCTCGGATCGTCGGCGTGGAACTGGAACGACGGGTCGTTCACCACCTGCGGCACGAAGCGTCCCGAGCGAGCCGAGAACACCGTGCAGCCGGTCGTCGTCGGCAGCAGTCCGCCGTTCCACGTCATCCGCGGCACGGTGAACGGCGCGACGTCGTTCGGCGCCGCGACGAACGCGCCAGTGAACGCCGACCACATCTGCACGCGGCCGTTGGCGTCGAGCACGGCGCCGGCCGTGTTGTTCAGCACCTGCTGCTGCGCGGCACCGACCCACGTCGTCACGTTGCCGGTCAACGCGCTGAACGCGTGCGTCGCGTTCGCGTCGACGAACAGCGCGGCGTGCGTGCGGACGTTCCAGTTCACACTGTTCGGAGTCGGCAGCGTGCGCCACGTCCCGTGCACGGCGGAGTACAGGTACGACGCGACGCTTGTCTGGAC